>JALZOE010000404.1 GCA_030857325.1 Acidobacteriota bacterium | reverse complement strand
CGAACTCGGCGGACAGCTTTTGCGGGTTTATAATCCAATCGAAAATCATCTCGGCGTCGAAGCGGAAAACGGGCGACGGCTGCGCGACGTTTTTATCAAACAAATCGAAAAACGAAAATTTTCGCTCCTTTTATCGAGCCGACTCCGCGAGGTCGATTTGGTAAAAAAAACTGTTTTACTCGAAACGGGCGAGATTTTTACGGGCAAATCGATAATAATCGCTACCGGCGTCAGACGGCGAAAATTAAACGTCGAAGGCGAAGATAAATTTAAGGACAAGGGAATTATCGAATCGGGCAAGCGCGACTGGCAATTTGTAAAAAACAAAAACGCGGCGGTCGTCGGCGGCGGCGACGCGGCGTTTGAAAACGCGCTGATTCTGGCGGGCGCGGCAAAAAGCGTAACGCTTATTCATCGCGGAGAGAATTTCCGGGCGCGCGCCGAATTTGCCGAACAGGTTTTATCGAATCCGAAAATAAAAGTTTTTACCGGAACAGCCGTGCGGAAAATTATCGGAGACGAGCGGATTCGGACGATTCGATTGGAAAATCCGCAAACTGCGGAAACGTTCGATTTGCCAATCGACGCGCTTTTAATCCGCGTCGGCGTCGAACCGAACACCGAGCTTTTCGGCGGACAGATAAATTTGGACGATAACGGTTACATAAAAATCGACGGCTGCGGCGAAACGAGTAACGAAGGTGTTTTCGCCGCCGGAGACGCGGCAAATCCAATCGCGCCGACCGTCAGCGGCGCGGTCGGAATGGGCGCGACCGCCGTTAAAGCGATTTTTTCGCAATTAAATTTGTAAGTTTACGGGATTGAGTTTATCGACAAAACGATAAACTTTCTTTCGAGTGTTTTTCCAAAAATTTGAATTTCTATTGTATTTAACGGATTTTAATTAAATATTTAAACACCTGTTTTCAATCGATTGCTTTTAATTAAAACGTAACCTCGCAATTTCATTGAAATGGAACACAAAGTGCGTGAAATTTTTTTAATTCGCTTTCGGAAGAAATCTCTTTTCATAACAAAGTAAAAAAAACTGGAGGAACGTATGATTTTTAACTCTTTTAAGCCAAGGTTTTCCTTAGCATTGGGTGTTATTTTGATTTTCCTTTTTTCGGCGGGAAATATCGACGCGCAATCCGGCACAAGCTCGATTAGCGGCGCGGTCAGAGACCAGCAGGGCGCGGCTATTCCGGGCGCGACCGTAATACTGACTAATCCTGAAACCGGTTTTACCCGCACAATTACCGCGACCGATTCGGGTAATTACACTTTCCCGTCGATTCCGCCGGGAACATATCAAATCGAAGTTACTTCAAGCGGTTTCAAGAAATCTATCGTCAGAAACGTCGAAGCCCGCGTCGATAATGCGACGGCGATAGATTTCCCGCTCGAAACCGGCGAAGTTTCGGCGGTCGTCGATGTCAACGCCAGTTCTATCGAATCGATAGCCAACACGCAGGACGCGACCATCGGCAACAATTTCGTGCCTCAGCAAATCACGCAGCTTCCGACTAATTTGAGGAGAGTTACAGACCTTCTGACTTTGCAGCCGGGCGTAACCAGAGAAGGCTACGTCAACGGCGGCAGAAGCGACCAATCGAATATCACGCTCGACGGCGTTGATATAAACGACCAGCAGACCGGCGGACGAGGCGAGGGACAATTTTCAACTTCTCAAGGCTCGGTTCTGAGAATTACAACCGAATCGGTCGAAGAATTTCGCATCACGACGACCAATGCGAACGCCAGCCAGGGACGCTCCTCCGGCGCGCAGATTTCTCTGGTAACGAAAAGCGGCACTAACAGTTTCCACGGTGTCGGCTTTGAGTTTTACCGCCCGACGGCTTTTTCCGCCAACGATTTTTTTAATAATTTAGCCGGAGTCGAGCGTCCGAGCCTGGCGCGACACGTTTTCGGCGGCACACTCGGCGGACCGATTAAAAAAGACCGCGCGTTTTTCTTTTATTCGTATGAAGGACAAAGAGAGAAAAAGGGAATTTCAGTAGTCAGAACAGTTCCTCTGGCAAGTTTGGGGCAAGGAATATTAAGATTCAACGGGGCGGCGCCGGGCGATCCTGCCGGAACAAATCGGCTGGTTTCACTAACCACAGCTCAATTAAATGCAATTTTCCCCAATGTGGGCATAAATCCCGCCGCGGTCGCCGTATTTGCCGATGCCGCGCGAAGGTATCCGGCAAACGATTTTACCAGCGGTCAGGGCGACGGTATAAATACCGGCGGCTTTCGTTTTAACTCTCAAACGTCCGTTAAAGAAAATACGCATATAGCCCGCTTCGATTTTAATATCAACGATAAACAATCTCTGTTCGCGCGAGGCAGTTACCAATCCGATAACAGTGTCGGAACTTCGTATTTTCCCGATACTCCGGGAACTACTTTGTGGGACCATCCATACGGTTTCGTCGTCGGGCATAACTGGAATATCAGCGGCGATAAAGTCAATAATTTCCGTTACGGGTTGACCCGGCAGGCTTTTACCAGCGGCGGAGACTCGAACGATAACTTTATTAGTTTTCGTTTCGTCTATCAGCCTTCGTTTTTTGAGAGAAGTTTGAGCCGCGTAACGCCGGTTCATAACATTACCGACGATTTTACGCTGATAAAGGGAAATCACACGATTCAATTCGGCGGAAACATTCGGATTATCCGCAACAAACGCTCCGATTTAGGCAGCGCTTTCGATTCGGCGGTTGCCAATCCGTCTTTTTATGCCAGTTCCGGTCGTGTTCTCGACCGCCCGATAACATCCGCCGGTTATACAATCGGCGGCGGGCAGCGAGCGATTGTGCAAAACTCGCTTTCCGCTTTAATCGGACGTTTTTCGCAGTATTCCGGTCAGTATAACTATGACATCGACGGAAATATCCTGGCTCCCGGAACGCCGACTCAACGTAACTTTGCGACCGAAGAATACGATTCATACGTTCAGGACATCTGGAAACCGTATCGCAATCTGACTTTGACACTCGGCTTGCGCTACGGGCTGAGTCGTCCGGTTTATGAAACCACCGGCTATCAGGTAGCTCCGAATCAGAAATTAGGCGATTACTTCGAGCGACGCTCGGCAAGCGCGGCGGCGGGCGTTCCTTTTAACGAACTGCTTCAGTTCGAGCTGGCGGGACCGAAAAACGACGCGGACGGCTTCTACAGTTTAGACAAAAACAATTTTCAGCCGCGCCTCGCCTTCGCCTGGTCGCCGGAGTTTAAAGGCGGATTTTTGAAAACGCTTTTCGGTGAAGCGGGAACATCGACTATTCGCGGCGGCTTCGCAGTTACAAACGACTTTTTCGGACAGCAGTTGGCGGTTACGTTTAACGGATTGTCAACGCTCGGTTTTACGACAGAAAACACGATTTCGGCAAATACCTTTAACACTTCGACCAATCCCG
>JALZOE010000403.1 GCA_030857325.1 Acidobacteriota bacterium | reverse complement strand
TGTAACAGTGCCGCCGAAAGTGGAAACGGCGAGCTTTTTGGACAACGAGCCGCCCGAAGTCAAAGGCGCGAAGGCGCTGGCGGTGCGTTATCGTCTGCCGTATGTCGATTTGCTGCCGCCGGATAAGGAATCGCCGATTGATTACGAAGAGCTGGCGCGCATTCCGGTCGATTTGATGCTTCGCAACCAGTTCGTTCCGCTGCGGCGCGACGGCAGAAATCTGCACGTGGCGATGGCTGACCCGTCGAATCTCGAACGGCTGGACGAGCTTGAAAACGCCCTCAACGTCCGCATTATGCCTTATGTGGCGACGGCGGGCGCGATTGACGTTGTGCTGCGAAAAGGCGACGCGACGCAGCGCGTTTTACAGGAAGCGGCTTCGACTTTCAAAATTTCGCTTATCAAAGAAACCGACCAGGGCGAAGAAGTCCTTGATTTAGACCGTCTGGCGGGCGATTCGGAGATGTCGCCGATTATCAAACTGGTCGATACGATTGTTTATAACGCGATGGAATCGCGCGCTTCGGATATTCACATCGAAGCCGGCGATACGGACGTAAGCGTCAAATTCCGCATCGACGGCGCGCTTTACCAGAAGGTTGACCCGATTGACATCGTTTATCACCAGACTTTGATTTCACGTATCAAAGTTATGTCCGAACTCGACATCGCCGAGCGGCGAATCCCGCAGGACGGACGTTTTCGCGTGCGCTACAAAGGCAGAACGGTCGATTTCCGCGTCTCGATTCTGCCGTCGGCTTACGGCGAAAACTGCGTTATTCGTATTCTCGACAAAGAGCAAATCTCCGAAGAATTTAAAAACTTAAGTCTCGATGTCGTCGGTTTCGACCCGGACGACGTGCGCCGTTTTCGGATGTATATTAAAGAGCCTTACGGAATGGTCTTAGTTACGGGTCCGACCGGTTCGGGAAAAACGACGACGCTCTACGGCGCGCTCAACGAAATTCGCAACATCGAAGATAAAATCATCACCATCGAAGACCCGGTTGAATACCAGCTTCAGGGCATTATGCAGATTCCGGTCAACGAGAAAAAAGGTTTGACGTTCGCGCGCGGTTTGCGTTCGATTCTGCGCCACGACCCGGATAAAATAATGGTCGGCGAAATCCGCGACAACGAAACGGCGCAGATTGCCATTCAATCGGCGCTGACCGGACACCTTGTTTTTACGACGGTTCACGCCAACAACGTCATCGACGTTATCGGGCGATTTATCAATATGGGCGTCGAGCCGTATAACTTCGTGTCCGCCTTAAACTGTGTTCTCGCCCAGCGTCTCGTGCGGCTGTTGTGTCCGGTCTGCAAACGCCCGTATAAACCGGCGGACGAAGAATTCGTCGAATCCGGCATTCGTCCCGAAGAAGTCGGAGACCGCCGCGTTTTTATGAACGTCGGCTGCGACGCCTGTAATCACACCGGCTATCGCGGGCGAACGGCGATTCACGAACTGCTCGATATGTCCGACGCGATTCGTGAAATGATTATCGAACGGCGACCCGGCTCGGAAATTCGCCGCCAGGCTGAAAAAGAAGGTTTATCGAGCTTGCGCGAATCTGCCGTCAAAAAACTTTTCAACGGCTCGACGACTCTGCACGAGATAAATCGCGTAACATTTGTCGAAGAAATTCGCTAATTTCAGAATTGTTTCGCCGATGCAGAAACTTTTATAAACTACTGCCGATAATATAAGCAGTAGTATAAAAACGGCGAAAATAAAAAATTCGGGGGAGTTTGGAAATGGCAAACAGCGGCAGCAACGGAGTTTCAATCGGCGGCGGACGGCACATCAGAGATTTGCAAACCGCGCCGAACAACGCGAGCGGCGGCGGCACGGCGACTCAAACGAATAATTTACTGCCGAAAAACGGCGAATGGATTAATCAAATGACCGGCAACCTGAATAAAACCGCCGGTTTGAGAAATTCGCCGCCGCCGGGCGACATCTCGATTGACGTTCCGGTTCGGCAGAGCGATACGCAGTGGGATATTGTCCAGCGCAGTTTGCCACTGCTTGCCAAACGAAGCGGACTCGGCGCGGAAAGCCAGAAAGTTTTCGCTGAAAAATGGGCGGCGCGGCTTGAAGAAAGCGGCGAGAAGATGATTTACGACAACAGCGACGGCGGGCGCGTTGACGGCGGCGATTTTGCCGCGCGTATCGACAGGACAAAAGCGAATACGAGCGGCATCGGCACTTATAAACTGACTTTCACCGCGAAAAATCACGGCGAAATGCTCGCCGACATACAGCGGCTGCGGCGCAACGAAATTTTAACGAACGGCATTGCCGACCCTGAACTGCGCCGCCAAACGCTCGGCAGTATAAATTCGCTGACCGTCGGCACGGGACACGAACGCGCCGCCGCCGCGCAGGAGCTTTGGCGAATGGGGCAGAGCGGACAGCCGGAAGCCGCGAAAATTTACGATTCGGTCAAAGTGCTCGCCCGCTACGAAGATTTGCAGTTGAACGCCGCCGTAAAAATGACCGAATTGCTGCTCGACGCCGACAAAACATTAAATCAAATGGGTCCGCGCGACTCGAAATTCGACGAGATCGTTCGCTTGCGCCTGTCGGAAATCACGCTGATTGCCGCCCGCGACGACATCACGGACAATCCGACCGGCGCGACGGGTAAAGCCGACCGCCCCGAAGCCGCCTTCGTCAACCGCGAAGCCGCCGCGCTCTACCAGAAAATCGGCGACAAACCGGAAGCCTACCGGCGCGAGATGATTGGCAGATATTACGAAGCCGACGACCACGAAAGAAACAAAACGGATGTCATCTTCGGCGTCGGCATCGAACGCTGGAAGATAACCGACACCCCGATTATGCGAGCCGCGACGCCCGAAGAACTGGCGCTCCGCCGATACAACAGAAAAAACGGAACGCCGCAGCAACCGAAAAAAGATTTAGCCGAAGACCCGCAAAAACGTCAGTTTAACCCGAAAGACAAATACGTCATCGAATCGACCGTAACAGGCGGCAAACTCGGACGCGACGCGATTCTGAAAGGCGACATCGTAGCTGCGAAACTGCCGGAGACGACTTTCCAGCAGGAAGGTGCGTTGAGAACGGAGAGCAAACAACTTTCATCTTATATACGAGTAAATGAAAAGGGAGCGGTAGTTAATCCAAGTGGAGACTATTACAAAGAAAAAAACATAACGAAAAACTTGGAGTATGAAAGTCCCGTGCTAAATCCTAAAGGAACGCAAAACGCAATGCGGGTCGCAGGTGTTGTCGGCGGACTTGAGGAAATTAACAAATGGGGTTCATTTCTAGGCGATTTGTATAACAACACGACGGCGAATAAAATTGCTGAAAGACAGAAATTAGAAAAGGCAGCGTATAACGCGACTCATTTTCCCGTCCCGCCCAAGATTGAAGATTTGCCGAAGTTCAGACGTAAC
>JALZOE010000402.1 GCA_030857325.1 Acidobacteriota bacterium | reverse complement strand
AATACGGTTCGGACTTTAAGCCGAAATACTAACGAGTAATCATTTTCAGTTTGTTTTTGAAGCGGTTGTTTGTAACAAAACAACCGCTTCCGCTTTTATGGCTTCGAGTTTTCCGACCGCATCAACCTTTTCGCCGGTTTTCGCCTTGACGCTCACGCAGCCGATTTCTACTTCGAGCGCCAGCGCCAGATTTTTGCGCATCCGGTCGATGTGCGGACGCAGTTTCGGCTTTTCCAGATTGATTGTCGAATCGAGATTGACGAGTTTATAATTTCTTTCCTTCATCATTTCGACCGTGTGTTTCAAAAAAATCAGGCTGTCGGCATTTTGCCAGCGCGCGTCCGTATCGGAAAAATGCGAGCCGATGTCGCCGAGCGCCAGCGCGCCCAGAATCGCGTCCGTTACAGCGTGAAGCAGCGCGTCGGCGTCCGAATGACCGACCGCGCCCGTGTTCGATTCGATTCGGACGCCGCCTAAAATCAGCGGTTTGCCCGTCTCCAATCGATGAATGTCGTTGCCGTAACCGATGCGAAACATATATTTAAAGGTTCAAAGTTCAAAGTTTAAGGTTCAAAGTAAATAACCAGCCTTGAACTTTGAACCTTAAACTTTGAACTGTTTTAGCAGACTTTCCGCCAAAACTAAATCTTCAGGATGCGTAATTTTGATATTTCGCGCGCCGCCTTCGACAATCGCGATTTCGACGCCGAGTTGTTCGACCAAAAAACTTTCGTCCGTCGCCGCTTCGAGCAATCGGTTTTCGTCAAAGGCGCGTTTTAGAATCGCGTAACGAAAACACTGCGGCGTTAAGGCGCGTCTTAATTTTTCGCGGTCAACCGTCCGCACGATTTTTCCGCCGGATATTTCCTTGATTGTGTCGGTAACGGCGGCGACCAGACAAGCCGCGCCGGTTTCCCGCGCCTTTTCAATCGTCTTTGTGATTTCTTCGCTCTTAATGAGCGGGCGTGCGCCGTCGTGAACGGCGACGATTTCAGCCGATTCAGCATCAATTGCGCTTAATCCGTTCCAAACTGATTCGGCGCGCGATTTTCCGCCCTCTATTACTTTTACAAGTTTTTGCAGATTAAATTTTTCGACGGTGTTTTGAAAATTTATAATTTCGGCGGCGTTTAAGACGAGAATTATTTCATCAATCTGCGGGCAGGCTTCAAACCGTTCCAAAGTGTGAACGATCACCGGCGTTCCCAAAATTTCAAGAAATTGTTTCGGTTTTTCGCCGCCGAAACGTGTTCCGCTTCCGGCGGCGACGACGATTGCAGAGTTCATAGAGTTTGTAGAGTTTGTAGAGTTTGTAGAGTTTGTAGAGTAGAAGGAATTTTTCTTTTACTCTATGAACTCTACAAACTCTATGAACTATCTATTCCAGTTCTTCGATAATCGTCGGCTGGCGAAGCTCGCGCGCCGCTCTGCGAAAGTTGGGCGTGCGTGAATCGTGAATATTATGGTTGCTGTTATGGTTGTTGTTATTGCCGTTGACGCTGCCGTGCGGCGCTTCGGGATTTTCGTCTCTGTCTTCCCACAAACGCCCGAAAATCATTTTTCCCGCCGTCGTCTGCAAAACGCTCGTTACGGCAACGTCCGCCGTTTTGCCGATAAGTTTACGCGCGTTATCGACGACGACCATCGTTCCGTCGTCTAAGTAAGCGACGCCCTGATTGTATTCCTTGCCTTCTTTCAAAATAAAAACGCGCATCGCTTCGCCCGGCAGAACGACCGGCTTGAGCGCGTTGGCAAGTTCGTTGACGTTTAAGACGCTGACGCCGCGCAGTTCCGAAACTTTATTTAAATTAAAATCGTTGGTGATGATGACCGCTTCGAGTTGTTTGCCGAGTTCGATAAGTTTCAAATCGACTTCCTTGACCGCCGGAAAATCCGTCTCGACAATCTGAATGTCGATATTGCTGTTGTTGCGAAGCCGCTGGAGCATATCGAGACCACGCCGCCCGCGCTGCCGTTTTGAAGAATCGGCGGAATCGGCGACTTGCTGAAGCTCGGTCAGAATAAACTGCGGAATAATCAAAGTGCCGCCCAAGAATCCGGTTTCGGCAACGTCGGCAATGCGTCCGTCGATGATAACGCTCGTGTCTAAAACTTTGTAATCGCGCTTGACCGCGTTTTTATCGCTGAAAATTCCGCCCAAAGCCGACAAATCGATAAATTCGCCTTTCGCGCCGCCGACGACCAGACCGATATAACCCATAAAAAACGCCAGCGAAATAGTTAAAAAAGTTTGCATTTCGGCGGGAACGGCTTCGACTTTTTGAATCGAAATCAGCACACCGATTAAAAACGCGCCGACGATTCCCAAAATCGAACCGATTGCCGCGCCGATAAGCGTTTTCAATGTGGCACGTCGCACGCGCATTTCAAAACCGACGACAAAAGACGCGATAATCGCGCCGAAGACAGCCGAAATAACCCGCCGCGTAAAAACGTCGGCTTCGCCCAGACTGCGAACTTCCGCCAGCGGATTCAGCAGAAAGCCGATGAGCGCCAGGAAGACGATAAAACCTATCCTGATTATGAGAATGTCGAGTTTCATTGCGTTGTAAATTTTAACACGAAGTCAACCGAATCGATACTGAAAAACGAACTGCCGAAATTGAAATTTTAATATTTCAACCAATGTTTTAATAGGAGTTACGCAGTTGGTGCAGAAACACGCACGAAGTGTGTTTTAGAATTTACACACTTACGCGCGTGCGTGTTTCTGCAAAATCGAATGTCAACTGCGTAACTCCTATTTTAATCAATATTTTAATCAATGTTTTCGGCGCTGAATCATTCGACTTTCAAAACCTGTCCGTTCAGCCCGACCGCTTCCGAAGAAAGCAGAAATAAAATCGCCCGCGCCGCGTCGTCATACTGTATTCCGGTTTGGGCGCGAAACAATTCGGTGTCTAAATTTTCAACGGTTTTCCTTTTCGCTTCGCCGACCGAAACGGCATTAACGCGAAACTGCGGCGCGAGCCGTTTCGCCAGAGATTCAGTTAAACCGATTATGCTTTTTTGCGTCAAAAGAAAGGCTAAATCGTTTTCGTCCGTTTCGCATTCGGCAACGACGTTGACAATTGCCGGTTTCGGGCGCGACTTCATCAATTTTACAGCCGCCTGCATTATAAAAAACGTCGCCTTCAAATTCGCGTCAACCGTTTGCGTCCAAACCGCTTCGCTTATTTCTTCAAATGTCGAATCGCTTCTAAATTTCAAAGTATTGACGAGCAAATCGAGCCGCCCGTAAAGTTTTTCGACTTCATCGACCAGTTTTTTCGCGCCGTCGGCAGTTGAAACATCTGTTTCCACAGAATTTGCAAGAGTTCCGAGAGATTCGAGTTCCCGCAAAGCGCGACGGTTTTCTTCCGAAACATTCGAGAAACCGACGATAACGTAACAGCCCTGCAAAGCCAATTGC
>JALZOE010000057.1 GCA_030857325.1 Acidobacteriota bacterium | reverse complement strand
ATCGGAGAAAAATCGAAGCCGATTTGTCGGCATTCACTCGCGCCAGTCAAAACGGCGAGCTTCTTGCTCTGCTCGGAGATAATCCGACGGTTCAGGCGACGCTGGCGACGCTGGCTGCACAGCAGGCGAAACAAGCCGACCGCATTCAGGAACTCAATAAGGAAATTCAGGATTTAAGCGCCAGAAAAAGCAAGCTTCTTGCCGTTTACACCGAAGAATATAGAGATGTTATCGCGGTAAACGACGAAATTAAAGAGCGCCAAGAATCATTAAAAACGATTACCGCTCAAAGCTCGCTTTCCGGTCAGCAGGATAAACAGAAAGTCGAAGAAAGAGTGGCGAGAGAGGTTTTTACGGCAACCAGAGCAAGGTTGGAATCGGCGCAGAGATTGGAAGCACAGCTCGAAGGCGCGTTCCGGGCGGAAATGGCTTCAGCCAATCAGCAGGGCGTTGCCGAAACTCGCCTGACGACTTTGACCAGAGAAATCGAAACCAGCCGCCAACTGCTCGACACGCTGACGCAGAGACAAAAGGAAAACGAGATACTTGTCGATAGCAGCAAACCGGATAATCTGACGATTTCAAATTACGCGCAGACGCCGGGCGCACCGGTCGGACCCAACAGAAACCGTAATATATTTATCGCGCTTCTGCTCGATTATTTAGACGATTCGGTGCGCACGTCCGACGACATCGGCAGATATTTGGGCTTGCCGACGCTGGCTTTAATTCCTCATCAGAGCAACGGCGACAAGCGCAAACTGTCTCTCTCGCCGGGAGAAAACGGCGGCGGTTCGTCTTCTATGGCTTTGGTGTCGCTTCAGGACAATCGCTCGGCTATCGCCGAAGCGTATCGCCATTTGCGAACATCGCTGTTGTTTTCTTCAGCCGGCAAACCGCCGCAGACGATTCTGATTACGTCTTCGCAGCCTTCCGAAGGAAAAACGACAACTGCAATCAACACCGCGATTACGCTTGCCCAATCGGGTGCGGATGTCGTCATTATCGACTGCGATTTGCGCCGCCCGCGCCTGCACAGCCATTTCGCGATGGAAAACGGACATGGCTTGACCAATTACCTGTCAGGCGAGAAAAACACCGATAATCTGCTCAAACCGTTTGAAGGTCTGCCGAAACTCAAGGTAATCACGAGCGGTCCGATTCCGCCGAATCCGGCGGAGCTTCTCAGTTCAAACGAGATGAAAAATCTTCTCCAGTTTCTGAAGGGAAATTACAACCACGTCATTATCGATTCGCCGCCGGCGATTTCCTTTACCGACGCGGCGATTCTCTCGACTCTGGTTGACGGCGTAATTTTAGTGGCGATGGCGGGCAAAAGCTCTATTCACCTGATTCGCCGCTTCAAACAGCGGCTTGCCACAATCGGCGCGCGCATCTACGGCGTCGTTCTCAACGGCGTCAAGGTCAATTCGGTCGAATACAATTACTACGGATACGGCTATACTTCCAACTATTACAACGATTACGACGATGCGACGCCGAAAATGGAAGACGTTCTTTCCGCTCACAAAACAAAAGAACAGTAAATAAAAAGGCAAAAGTTTGGAATCGGTCAGTTTTCGATAATTCCTTTCCGGGATTATCGAAAACCGATTCCTTTACTTTTGCCTTTAACGCGCGCAGCAAAAATTAAACCAGAGGCTTTGTAAAGTCAAACAATTTTTTATACACGGAGATTAAATAATTTTATGGCACTTTCGGCAAACGATATGCGCAAGGGAATGGTGATAGTTTTTGAAGGCGCGCCGTGCAAAGTGATGGAATTTCGCCATCACACGCCGGGAAATTTGCGCGCGATGGTTCAGGCGCGCTTGAGAAATCTGAAAACCGGAAGCTCGTTCGAGCATCGTTTCCGCTCGAACGACACGATGGAGAAAGCGCTGCTCGAACAGCACGATATGGAATATCTCTACTCGGACGGCTCGGAACATCACTTTATGAACACGGAAAGTTACGAGCAAATCGCTTTATCCGAAGACGAACTCGGCGACGCCGCTCAATGGCTGATGCCCGGACTTAAACTCGAAGTCGAATTTTACGAAGGCTCGCCGATGGGCGTCAAACTGCCCGATTCGATGGAATTGACCGTAACGCGCACCGACCCGGTTTTGAAAGGCGCGACCGTTTCCAATTCAAACAAACCGGCAACCTTGGAAAACGGCGCGACCGTTACCGTTCCGCCGTTTATCGTCGAAGGCGAGCGCATCCGCGTCAACCCTTCGGAAGCGAAATATCTCGAAAGAGTCAAATAGTTTGGCGAGTTAGCTGAGTTGACCGAGTTGACCGAGTTTGGTTTTTTAACTCGCCAAACTCGCCGAACTCGCCGAACTCGGCTAACTAAAAAATGTTTTTTCTCTACAGCCTTTTGCTGACAATCAGCTTCGTATTTCTGCTGCCGCGTTTTTTCTTTGACGCCGCGCGAAAAGGGAAATACGCCGCCGGATTTCGGCAGAGACTCGGATTTTTGCCGGAATTGCCGGACGATGAAAAATCGATTATCTGGCTTCACTGCGTTTCTGTCGGAGAGACGAACGCCGCGCGCCCGCTCGTCGCGGAAATTCTCGAAAACTTTCCCGAATATCGCCTCGTCGTTTCCACGACGACAAAAACAGGTCAAAATTTAGCGCGGACGATTTTTGCCGATTCCGCCGCGCTAATTTTTTATATGCCTTTCGATTGGCGTTTCAGCGTGCGGCGCGCTTTGCGAACGGTTAAACCGAACATCGTTTTGATAATGGAAACCGAGCTTTGGTTTAACTTCGTCCGCGAATCGAGTAAAACCGGCGCGAAAGTTATTATTGTCAACGGCAGATTGTCGGAAAAATCCGTCCAGCGTTATTTGCTGATTCCGAAAACGATGTGCCGCGTGCTGCATTACGTCGATGCGGCTTTGATGCAGGGACAAAAAGACGCGCGGCGCATTATGCGGCTCGGCATTCGAGCCGATAAAGTCAAGGTTACGGGAAACATTAAATTCGACCAGAATTCGGATGAATCCAAAAACGATTCGACCGAATACTTACGCAAAAGATTCGACATAACAAAAAATGCGCCGCTGATTATAGCCGCAAGCACACACGCGCCGGAAGAAAAATGGATTTTGGAAGCGTTTAAAACCGTTTATAAATCTGCGGCGGCGAATCTGCCGCGTCTTTTAATCGCGCCGCGTCATCCCGAAAGATTCGCCGAAGTCGAACGGCTCGTTAAAGAAACCGGATTCGATTGGGCGAAGCGCTCGGAAAGCGAATCGGACCGCGACAAATCGGCGGAAATAATTCTGCTCGATTCAATCGGCGAGCTGCGCGCCGCGTATCCGCTCGCCGAAATCGTCTTTGTCGGCGGAAGTCTAATCGCGCGCGGCGGACAAAGCGTTTTAGAACCCGCAAATGCCGGAAAGCCAATCGTTACAGGCTCTTACACGATGAATTTTGAAGCCGTCGTCAAAGAATTTCTAACGAGCGGCGCGCTCGTTCAGCTTCCGAAATTACCGGAAACCGCGATTGCCGAAAAACTCGCCGAAATGTTTTTACAGCTTTTGCAAAACACCGAACGGCGCGAAAATCTAGCGCGAAACGCGCTTGCCGTAATGGAAAAGAATCGCGGCGCGACGACGAAAACCGTCGAATATTTAACCGTTTTTCTAAAGGCGAATGTGTCCGAAAACACGCCGACCAACAATTAAATTAAAATCTCGCCGCACAATCGTTTATGATTTTCGTCTTTTACTTTTTTGCCGCATTGCAGGTTTTTCTCGGTTATAAATCTCTGCGCGGCGGCATCGATTTTTTAAATTTTTTTAAGTCTGAAATCAATCGACCGAAATCGGAATTTGTGCCGTTCGTTTCGATAATCGCGCCGTGCCGCGGGCTGGATGAAGGTTTGGAATCGAATTTGACCGCGCTTTTCCGGCAGGATTTTCCGCGTTACGAAATCGTTTTCGCGGTTGACGACGAACGGGACGAAGCGGTTTCGATAATCGAAAAAGTTTCCCGCGAAAAAGGCGAATTGCGAGAAGAAAGTTCAAAGTTCAAAGTTCAAAGTTCAAAGACCGGAGACCAAATCGAAAATCCAAAATCGAATTGTTTCGGCGGTGAAAATTCCGTTTCGGCGAAGCTCATCGTCGCCGGAAAAGCAACCGATTCGAGCCAAAAAGTTCACAATTTGCGCCGCGCGGTTTTGGAAGTTTCGGGCGAAAGTAAAGTTTTTGTCTTTGTCGATTCGGACGCGCGCCCGAACGCCGATTGGCTGCGAAATTTAATCGCGCCTTTGAGAAATGAAAACGTCGGCGCGGCGACCGGCTACCGCTGGTTTGTTGCGAAGCGCGGCGGATTCGCTTCGCAGCTTCTTTCGGTCTGGAACGCTTCGATTGCTTCGGCTCTGGGCGATGAAAGGAAAGCGAATTTCTGCTGGGGCGGCTCGACGGCGATGCGGCGCGACACGTTTGAAAAACTCGGCATCGGCGAAAAATGGCGCGGCACGCTGTCCGACGATTACGCCGTAACGCGCGCGATGAAAGAGGCGAATTTGCCGGTTCGATTCGTTCCGCAGGCTTTAACCGCGTCGGTCGAAGATTATTCGTCTTCTCAGTTGCTGGAATTTACGACCAGGCAAATGAAAATCACGCGCGTTTACGCCGCGCATTTGTGGGCGGCGTCTTTTGTCGGCTCGTTTTTATTTTCAACGATTTTCTGGACGGGCGTTTTGCTTTTGTTTTTTCTCACAGGCTGGCATTTTCGGCTGACGCTTTTGTTTTTGTCGATAATTTTCACGCTCGGCGCGGCGAAAGCGTGGATTAGATTAAACGCCGTCAAACTCGTTTTGAAAGATTATCAAAAGCAGTTGAACCAAAGTTTTTGGTGGCAGATTACGCTCTGGACAATTTCGCCCGTGTTATTTTTTTTCAATGATTTTGCGGCGCTGTTTTCGCGGCGAATCGTCTGGCGCGGCATCGAATATCAATTGAAATCGCCGTATGAAACTGTCATTATCACGCGTGATAAAAAATAAAATCGTGTAATTGGCGCGAATCGTTTGCAATACGGGCGATTCTCTGCGACATTGACCGGAAAGAACGTTCGGAGTAAATCCAAAAAATCACGCGACGCGGGAGAATTGACTATGATTAAAAATTTGCTCGACGCGGATGAAAATCCGCCCGAAGGAACAAAGGTAATAATCGAGGAAACGACGATTGAAACCGTAAACGACGCGCCGGTGAAGGAAAACTTTACGGATACGTCAAAATTTGAAAATAACGCCGCCGTTCCTTTTCAGACCGCCCGTTTCGAGTCGGAATCGCAAGCCGAAACGATGCGCAAAAGCGGGCTTGCCTACGGCGCGGCGATTACGCTGTTCGCCTCGGTCGTTTTTATGATGATTATCGGCTGGTTTGCCGATTTGCTGATGGGAACTTCGCCGTGGGGAATCGTCGGCGGAATCGTTTTGGGCGCGACTATCGGCTTTGTTCAATTTTTTAGAATGACCGCGCAAATTCTTAAAAATAAAGACTGATTTATTTAATTTGCCGGTTATGAAGTTTCAAGATTTTTTTTGCCCGCGAGATACGCGAAAGATGCGAAAAAATGAAAAAACAAGGCAAAAGTAATCACAATTTTTCTTTTTTTGTATTTTTTCGTATATTCGCGGGCAATACCTTCAAAACCTCGATAACCGCCGATTCGGGTTAATTTGAGAAGAATTGCACAAATGACCGTTCCGGCTTTGAAATTTCAGCCGTTACTTTGTAAAATCTTTGTTTCGCTATGAGCGAAAATTCCGAACCTATCGAAGCAGAGCAGCAAATCGCTTCAGTTTCGCACCGGCGAATCTTGCGGTCGATGGCTTCGGTCGCGTTTCTCGGCGGTTTATCGGGGTTTTATTTCGTTTCGACGCCGTTCGGACTTGGCGTCTTTCTCGGCGGAATCTTATCGCTGGTTAATTATTACTGGCTGAAAGTTTCGCTTCGAGGCATTTTCGATAAAGTCGCCGGCGGCGAGAAACCGAGATTTTTAGCGGCGAGGTATCTTTTGCGATACGCGGCTTTCGTTTCGCTTCTCGTAATCGTTTTTTTAACGAAAGTTTTGCCGATTATCGCCGTGCTGTTAGGCTTGGCGAGTTTCGCGGTCGCTATTATCGTCGAGGCTTTGATACTTTTATTTTCATCGTTTTTTAAGAAATAAAGTTATGTTTTTACTTGCGGAAGAAGGCGGGCATCATACGCCGATTGTCGTCGAATTTATCAATCGTTATCTGGGCGAACCGGTTCATCAATTTCAGAAAAACAACACCGAACCGATTTGGGACGATTATATTCTCAATCATTTTGGCACGAACGCTGAAGCGCTTTTCGGTGCATACACGCCGGAAAACGCGATTCCGTGGTATACGATAATGTTTTTTATCGCGTGTATTCTGACGGTAATCGTCATCTGGATTCTCAAGGGCAAGCTCTCCGAAGACGACCCGACGCCTGGACAATTGACGCTCGAAGCCGGTTTTCTGGCATTAAGAGAAATGGCGGTCAACGTCATCGGCGAACACGGAATAAAGTATTTTCCGGTCGTGGCGACGTTTGCGGTTTTGATTCTGGTTGCCAATTTGATGGGAGTTTTCCCGCTCTTTATGTCGCCGACGGCGCATATCAGCGTAACGCTGGCGCTCGGTCTAACTTCTTTTATTTATTACAATTACGTCGGAATCAAAGACAACGGGTTTCTCGGACATCTGGCGCATTTTGCCGGACCAAGGCTGCCGCTTCTGATGGCTATTTTTATCACGCCTTTGATTTTCGGCATTGAGCTTGTCAGTAATTTGATTCGTCCGGCGACGCTCGGCGTTCGGCTATTCGCCAATATGTTTGCCGACGAACAGGTCGCGTTGCAAATTTCGGGCATTTATCCGCCGTTCACGCAGTTTTTGCTGCCGGTGGTTCTGCTGCCGCTGGCGATATTCGTCGCGCTCGTTCAGGCGTTCGTGTTCACTTTGCTTTCGATGATTTACTTGGCCGAAGTTTCGCACGCACCGCACGACGAGCAGCATCATCACGACGACCCGGCGCACGTCGAAACCAGAGGCGGCGAATCGGTGGCGACGGCGCACGTTTAGCGATTATTAGATTTTTGATTTTAGATTTTTGATTTTGGATCGGTTTTTCGATTCAAAGTCGAATTGTTGGAAAAAACAGGTGAGAGACAAGCGGTTAAATTTACCTTTGTAGTTTGAAAATTCGCATATTATATCGAGTGTGCCGACACGCTTCAGGAGCGCCGCGTTTCCCAAAGACAGCGGGCATCAGCATACCGGAAGTCGGCGAAATTATAAACCCCGCGAGGTATCGAACGAGCAGGCAGAATTAACCGACGAGTCTCCGCGCCGAAAAAATAAATTAGGAGATTAAAAAATGAATAAATACAAACAAATATTTTTCAGCGTTTTGGCGCTGTTGGTTTTATCGTCGATGACTTTCGCGCAGGGCGGCGAAGCGGGCGGCGCGGCGGACAATGCTTCGACCGTTGCCGCTTATAAAGCTCTGGCAGCCGGACTCGGTTTCGGTTTAGCCGCCGGTTTAGGCGCGCTCGGACAAGCCAAAATCGGCGCGTCGGCGGTCGAAGGCGCGGCTCGAAATCCGGGCGCGGCGGGAACGATTCAAACGCTGATGATTATCGGTCTGGCGCTTATCGAATCGCTCGTTTTGTTTGCGCTCGTTATCGTTTTCGTTGTTTTGACATAACCTCTCAAAACTCTTTTTATGAAAAAGCGGACAAAGAGTTTCGGCTCGCGTCCGCTTTTTCATTTAACATTTAACATTTATCATTTATCATTAAACCCGCGACCGTTTCGAGGCATCGTAGCGGTTTGTTAAATGTTAAATGTTAAATGTTGAATGTTGAATGGTAAATGATTATGAATGACAAGTTTGTCGGGCAGACTTTAGCCAATAAGTATCGCGTCGATTCCGAGCTGCGTCAGAGCGGTTCAGGCAAAATTTATCGCGGAACACATCTTTTGATGGATACGCCGGTAACGGTGAAGATTCTTGCGCCCGCGCTTGCCGCCGACGAAAATATCGTCAGGGATTTCTCCGGCGAAGCGCGCACGGTTTCGCGGATTTCACATCCGAATATTTTGAACGTAACCGATTTCGGCTCGGATATAAACGGCACGGTTTACATCGTCTCCGAAGGCGCGAGCGGCGAAACTTTGAAGGAAGCGATTCGCCGCGAAAGTAAATTTTCGCTTAATCGCGCCGTCCGAATCGCGTGGCAAATCGCTTCGGCGCTTTCCGCCGCGCACGCTGCCGGAGTCGTTCATCATCGCCTTAATGCCGAAAATATTTTGCTCGCGCAGACGGCGAATGATTCGGAAACGGTTAAGATTCTCGGTTTCGGCGCGGCGCAAACCCATAACCAGACGGCTTTTGACCACGAAACGGATTTGAAGGATTTGGAATATCTTTCGCCCGAACAAAACGCTTCGGTTTCCGACACGGACGAGCGTTCGGACGTTTACGCGCTCGGCGTGATTTTTTATGAAATGCTGGCGGGCGAAGTTCCGTTTACGGCTGAAAATCCGACGGCTTTGATGTTGAAACAAGCCGAAAATCCGCCGCCGCCGCTTTCCTCGTTTCGCCGCGATTTGCCCGAAGCGGTCGAACTCGTCGTTCTCAAAGCGCTGGCGAAAAATCCCGAAATGCGCTACCAATCGGCAAACGAATTTGTTAATGCTTTGAATCAGGCGTCGAACAATGTCGGCGGCGCGGAAACGATTATCATTCCGAATGCGGCGAATTTGCCGGACACGGCGACAAATAATTTGTGGAAAACGGCGTTCGTCGTTCTCGCCGGAATTTCTCTGCTCGCCATCGGTATGATTTACGCGACTTCGGTCAAACAAACCGAAGTGCCGACAGCGATGCAGACCGACGCCAACGGTCAGCCGGTTCAGCCGCTCAATCCGGCAACCGGAATGACCGAGTATGGTTTGGCGAATATGGCATCGTCTCAAATGCCGCAGATGGGAAATTTTAACGGTGAAACGATGATGCTTCCGCCGCAGTTGCCGAGCGGCGGCGACGGTTACGGCGACGGACAGAATTTCTGGAGCGGCGAAGGTCCGCCGCGCGGCGCGCCGCCGTCCGCTTACGTCGGTCCGGGCGGACAGATAATCACGATTCCGGGCGAAGGCGGAAGCCAGTTTATGCCGAACGAAAACGGCATCTACTATATTCCCGTTCCGGTGCCGGCAAATACAAACGCGAATGTTCAACCTTCACCGACACCAAAAGGCGGAAAAACAACCGCAGCACCGGCGGCAAATACACAGCCGACGCCGAACGCGCAGACTCCGGCGGAAACTAAACCAACGCCCGCGCCGAAAATCGAGAAACCTCCGGCGACAAAACCTGCTCCATCTCCAAAAACCGCTCCGCCGGCTTCGAGCGAGAAAAACCCGCCGAGCGGCACGGAGAAAGATACTCAATAAAATTAAATTTTAAGTTATACGCAAATAAAAAACCGTCATATAAACATTTATATGACGGTTTTTTATACGGTTGAGTTTTAGAAAACCCGATTAAAATGTTTTCAATACGTTGGAGCGCAGGCATCTTGCCTGCATTGAGCGCGACAGCGCGCGAACAAACCGTTAAAAATATAGTTTCGAGCAATTAAACTTATTTTCGCCGCTTGCGCGTCGTTGCAGGCAAGATGCCTGCGCTCCCAGAGAAATACCGACACAATCTAATCGGCGCGGATTGATTCCAAAATATTGCGCGCCGCTTCGATTATATTTTCCACTCTTATACCGACTTTCAAAATAC
>JALZOE010000056.1 GCA_030857325.1 Acidobacteriota bacterium | reverse complement strand
TAATGATATTCCGTCGCCGCTGGTTGACGAAGATTTCAACCTCGCGACAAATTCCGTCGGCACATTTCATAAAGACGGCGACCCGTTTCATACCGATTTGCAGAGATTTAAGCAGAGCGGCATCACGGGCGAATTTTTCTCGATTTATGTTTCCGGCAATTCCTTAAAAACCGGCGGCGCGATGCGGCGGGCAATGGATTTGATTGACGCGACGATGCGCGAAGTTGAAAAACATCCGAACGAATTGACGTTCTGCACGACCGCCGCGCAGATTCGGCAGGCGAAAAAGCAGAATAAAGTCTGCGCTTTAATGGGACTCGAAGGCGGCTATATGATTGAAAATTCGCTTTACGCGCTGCGTAATTTTTATCGCTTAGGCATCCGCTATATGACTTTGACGCATAACGTCTCGCACGATTGGGCGGACGCCCACCGCGACGAAGCGAAAAACAACGGTTTGTCCGATTTCGGCAAGGAAGTCGTGCGCGAGATGAACCGCTTGGGAATGCTCGTCGATATTTCCCACGTTTCCGAAAAAACGATGGCGGATGTTTTAGACGTGTCAACCGCGCCGATTATCGCTTCGCATTCTTCGGCTCGCGGCATCGCCAACCACACGCGCAACGTTCCCGACAACATCTTAAAACGCGTCGCCCAGAACGGCGGCGTTATAATGATAAACTTTTATCCCGCGTTTCTCGACGAAAAATACAATGCCGACGAGAACGCGCGCGCCGCGCGTTTAAAGCCGCAGATTGACCAGCTCCGCGAACAATTTAAAAACGATTCGCAGGGTTTTAACGAAGCCGAGCGCAAACTTCTGGCGGCGAATCCGATAAATGTTCCGAGCTACACCAGAATCGTCGACCACATCGACCATATCAAAAACGTCGCCGGAATCGACATCATCGGCATCGGTTCGGATTACGACGGCATTCCGCTGCTTCCCGCCGGAATGAACGGTATGGAGGATTTATCTCTTGTAACTTACGAAATGCTTCGTCGCGGTTATTCAGAAACCGACATTCGCAAAGTTTTGGGCGAAAATTTTCTTCGCGCCTTTGCGAAAGCCGAAACAATTGCGAAAACCGATTCGCGCCGCATCAGTGCCGACGGAAGTTTGAAACGAATTAAATAATGCTGTATTTTAGTGATGCTTCCGTCAATTCAATTTTTCCGAGATATAATTATGACCGACAATCAATTTAATCAACTTTTCGATTTAGTAACTAAATGCGTCAACGGCATTCAAAGATTAGAAGGCGACGTTTCCGTTTTGAAAAGCGACGTTTCCGAATTAAAAAGCGACGTTTCTGTTTTGAAAGATGATATGTCGGAAGTAAAAGCCGACGTGTCCGAATTAAAGACCGATGTGTCCGAACTCAAGCAAGGGCAGGGCAGAATCGAAAAACAAATGCGTCTTAATAATGCGGCGGTCAATGAATTAGCTGGCGAACAGATTAAAATTAATACGAGAGTAACGGAGCTGGAGAAAACGTCGGTATAAGGTTTCAGGCAATTTACAAATAATAAAAGAAGCGGCGAGTTTATAAATCAAGCTCGCCGCTTCTTTTTACTTATAATTCAAGTTTTTATAACACTTCGTTTCCTTTCGGCGTTAATTTGCGGTTAAATGTTCTTTGATTTTACACGATTACAAAATTCCGAAATTATGAAAACCGAAAAACAAAACCGGCGCGAATTTCTTCAGGCGAGCGCGGCGGCAACCGTCGCTTTGAGCGTTATGAAAAATGTAAAAGCCGCCGAATCCATCGCTTTTGAACCGAATACCGAATTAAACGAAATAACAATCGGCGAACTGCAATCGAAAATGCAGTCGGGCGAAATTTCCGCCGAACGATTGACCCGAAAATATCTCGAAAGAATTAAAGAAATCGACCCGAAACTAAATTCGGTTATCGAGACGAACCCGGACGCCTTGAAAATAGCCGAAGAAATGGACAAAGAACGAAAAAGCGGTCGCGTGCGCGGCGCGCTGCACGGCATTCCGGTTTTGATAAAAGACAACATTGACACAGCCGACCGAATGAAGACGACGGCGGGAAGTTTGGCACTTTTAGACGCGCCGACGCCGAAGCACGACGCTTTTATTGTCGGGCAATTAAGAAATTCGGGCGCGATTATTCTCGGCAAAACGAATTTGAGCGAGTGGGCGAATTTTCGTTCGACCAAATCTTCGAGCGGCTGGAGTGCGCGCGGCGGACAAACGCGCAATCCATACATTTTGGACAGAAATCCGTGCGGCTCGTCGTCGGGTTCGGGTTCGGCAATCGCGGCGAATCTGGCGGCAGTCGCCGTCGGCACGGAAACCGACGGCTCAATCGTCTGTCCGGCGGCGACAACCGGAATCGTCGGCATCAAACCGACTCTAGGTTTAATTTCGCGTTCGGGCATCATACCGATTGCGCATTCACAGGACACGGCGGGACCGATGACGCGCACCGTTTCCGACGCCGCGATTCTGCTCGGCGTTCTCGTCGGCGCGGATAAAACCGATTCGATAACTTCCCAAAGTTCCAAAGGTTTAAAGAATTACACGCGCTTTTTGCAGAAAGACGGTTTACGCGCGATGAAAATCGGCGTCGGGCGTCAGTATTTCGGAAAAAATGCGAAAGTCGATGCCGTTATCGAACCGCATTTGCAGGTGTTAAAGGACGGCGGCGCGACTTTAATTGACGTAAAATTTCCGACACTCGACAAATTCGGTGAAGCCGAGTTTGAAGTTTTGCTGTATGAATTTAAAGCCGATTTAAACAAATACTTAGCCCAGAGAAATTCGCCGTATAAAACTTTGGCGGATTTAATAAAATTCAACGAAGACAATCGCCAAAAGGAAATGCCGTTTTTCGGTCAGGAAATTTTTATAATGGCGGAAAAGAAAGGCGATTTGCAAACGCGCGCGTATCGTCTCGCGCTCCAAAAATCGAAACTTTTAACACAGACGCAGGGCATCGACGCGGTTATGACAAAAGACAAACTCGACGCGATTGTCGCGCCGTCCGGCGGCGTCGCGTGGATGACCGATTTGGTCAACGGCGATTGCGGCGTCTATGAAAGCTCGTCGCTGGCGGCGGTTGCCGGTTATCCGAACATCACCGTTCCCGCCGGTTACGTGCAGGGTTTGCCCGTCGGCATCTCATTTTTCGGGCGAGCTTTTTCGGAACCGACTTTAATAAAAATCGCCTACGCTTTCGAGCAAGCGACAAAAGCGCGAAGAACGCCGAAGTTTCTGCCGACTTACCAATAAAATGTTTTAGCCACGAATTACACGAACAACACGAATAAGAAAAGAAAATAATTCGTGTTAATTTGTGTAATTCGTGGCTAAGTTTTGTCTTTCGTTAGTTTTTGAAAACGCCTTCGCCCAAAAAGTTTTCGCGCAGATATTTAATCGTATCGTTGAGAGTTTCGGCTGGCTCACGCGTCGTGAAATTTAATTCTTCGACGGCTTTTGACGAATCGAAATACCAGAAATATTCGCCCATCTCGACTTCCGAGGCTTCAAAAGGCGCGGATTTGTTGAAACTTTTGTAAACCGAATCGACAAAATTAGCGCCGAAGACCGCGATGGATTTCGGCACTTTCAGCACGGGAGCGGACACGCCCGACAATCTTTCAAGCCGCCCGAAAAACTCCGAAAACGTCCAGTTGACCGCGCCGAGCAGATACCGCTCGCCGTGTCTGCCGCTATCGAGCGCGTGAACAAACGCGTTCGCCGCGTCCCGCGCGTCAACGAAATTCAAACCGCCCGAAGGCGTCGTCGGCAGTTTTTTCGCCATAAAATCCAGCACGACTTTCGTCGAGCTGAGTCGGTCGTCGCCCGCGCCCAAAAGCAGCGACGGATTCAAAATCACAAGCCGCTCGCCCTTATCGGCAAATGCTCTCAAAGCGGTTTTTTCCTGATAATATTTCGACGCGTAATAAGCCCATTTCGTCAAAATCTTAACCGGTTGCGCGTAAGTTTCGTCCAGTATTTCCGGCGTCTCACTAATCGCGCTCGTTCCGCTCGACGAGGCGAGAATAAAATTTTTAACGCCGTTTTCCTTCGCCGCTTCACATAATAGGCGCGTGCCTTCGACGTGAATTTTATTCATCTGCGCCGCGCCTTGGTATGCGAAACTCACCTTGCCCGCCAGATGATAAATCGCCTCGACATTCTTCGTTGCCGCGCCGACATCTTCCCTATTCGTAACCGAACCGGCAAACGCTTCAACGCCCGCGTCCGTCATCCAACCGGGAACGCTCGACGCCATCACACGCAGATTTTTCTGTCCGGCGTCAACAAACTGCCGAACCAAGTGCGCGCCTAAAAAACCCGTGCCGCCGGTGATTAAAATTTTCTTATTATTTTTTGCCGATGCTTTCTTTGCCATTTCATTCAATCCGAAAAAATTTCCCGCAGTTTCTTTAAAACTTTAACACGCGTTTCGTCGTCAATTTCGCCGAGCTTTTTGACGAGCCGAACATTGTCAATCGCGCGAATTTGGTCAAGCACGATAAAGCCGTTTTTTCCTTCAAATTCGCAATCGATTCGAGTTGGAAAACTTCGGCTTTTAGTCGTCATCGGCGCGACAATGGCGGTCTTGATGTTTCGATTCATTTCGTCCGGCGAGATTATCAAACAAGGTCTTTTTTTCTGGATTTCAACGCCGACAGTCGGATTTAGATTGACGAGATAAACTTCAAAGCGTTTTACCATTCCCATTCTTCCTCATCAAAATCATTTTGCACATTGCCGCCGATGAATTTTTCCACATCGTTTTCCGCAAACGCTTTTTGAAATTCATCGTCCCAATTTTCGCGTGTTTTTTTTGCCGGAAGAATGACAATAGTGTCGCCTTTTACTTGTAATTCGACTTCGCCGCTTAATTTACTTTGTTCAAGCAAAATTTTCGGGATTCTGATTCCCTGCGAGTTACCAATTGTAACAATATTCGTTTTCATAATTACAATGTAATTACATATAAAATTATTGTCAACCAAAATTACTCGTCAATAAACGGTTCTTTTTTTCTGGATTTGCGGCGTTCGGCTTTCCATTTTTTGCGGACGGCGGCAACGTCGAATTTTTCGCCTTTAGAGCTGCCATCGCGCATATTTTCGATTTCAAATTGGACGCGGGCGGCGACGAGGCGATACGATTCGGCGTTCGGGACGCCTTTGACCATCTCAAAAAGCTCGTCGTATTCGAGATAACGCCCGACTCGCGCGCCGATGCTTGCGCCGATGCTGCTGGCTTTCGGAATTGTCGCTCCCTTAGGAAACGCTTCGTATGTTCCCCAGATGTAAACGGGCAGAATTCCGGTTTTATTGTTGAGCGCCAGATAGCCGATAATCGGTTTAAATTCGGCGATTTTGCCGGTAGTGGAACGTCCGCCTTCCGGGAAAATCAGCGTGTTGTAGCCTTCGTTTAGGATTTGCGTTACGTGGCGCAAGCTCTGGCGCAAACTTCCCGTGCGTTCGATTGGAATCAAGGTTGTGAAATTATTCATATACGCGCGTTTGTATTTGGTGTCGAACCAGTAATCGGCGGCGGCGACGGCGACGGTTTTCTCCGACACTTCGTCGCCGAGCGCGTATTTGACCAAACCCATATCGAGATGCGACGTGTGATTTGCCGCGACGATGAAATTGGTGTGCGGCGGCACGTTTTGTTCGCCTTCGATGTTGGTTTTCAGTATTCCGGTGTAAAGCGTATTCTGCGCCAAACTGACAACCTGATTCCCGACGCGCCGGACGATTGACGGGATGAAAAGCTCGTCTTCTTTCTTTTCTTCCGCCGTCGGTTCGTCAACGATTTTTTTCGATTTATCGACGCGCTGAACGGCGGTTAAAAGTTCGCGCACGGTTTGCGCTTCGTTTAGCGTGTCGGGCGAGAGAATTTTGCCGCCCGCGTCTTCGACGGCGGCTTGCAGTTCGACAAACATCAAACTGTCAAAACCCAAATCGGCGAGTTTTGTCTCAAACGCGACATCGGCGAGCGGGCGATTGGTTACGCTTGCGACGATTTTTCTTATCCAAATCGCGTTGTCGTCGCCTTTTTGAACGGTCGAAATCTGCGATTTTTTGCGCGATTTGTCTTCCAGATTTTGCAGCATTGCGACGATTTCCGGGCGTTTTACTTTGCGCGTCGCCGTTCTTGGAAGCTCAAACGGCGTAAAATGAACGATTTTGACGCGCTTGAAAAACGGCAGAGCAGCGGAAACTTCGCGGAAATGCGTTTCGATTCGCTTGTTGGTTTCGGCGCGCGGCAAAGCGATGTCGTATTCGTAATCGGCGACGACGAGCGCGGAGATTTTCTCGCCGCCGTCCTGGTCGGGCAAGCCGACAACCGACAATTCTTTGACGAACGGCGATTTGCCGTATAAATCTTCAATCTCGTCTGGGTAAATATTTTTCCCGTTCGAGTCGATAATAACGTCTTTCGAGCGCCCGACGATATACAGATTTCCGTCTTTGTCGAGCTTGCCCAAATCGCCGGTTTTCAGCCAGCGGTCGTGCATCGCTTCGTTTGTCGCTTCTTCGTTATTGAAATAGCCGAGCATCACGTTTTGCCCGCGCGCGAGAACTTCGCCCACGCCGCTCGCGTCCGCGTTTTCGATTTTAACTTCGATGCCCGGCAGCGGTTTGCCGACGCTGCCGCGAATCAATTTATTTTGCGGGCGCGTAACGGTTAGAACCGGCGAAGATTCGGTCAAGCCGTAGCCTTCGAGAACCGTAAAGCCAAGCCCGTGCAAGTCTTTCTGGACTTTTTCCGAAAGAGCCGAGCCGCCGGAAATCAGATAACGCATTTTGCCGCCCAAACCCGAATGAATCGGGAAAAAGATAATCGGTCCGAAGTTGAACGGCGTTTTATCTCTCAGCCAGGCGTTAAAATCGATAATATTGTCCGCCAAATCCGCGAACCAATCGCCGCGCTCGCGCAGACGAGTTTTGATGCGGCGATGCAGCATTTCCCAGAGCGCAGGAACGCCGACCATCCCGGTTATGTGTCCGTTTTGAATGGCGCGGGAGAGTTCTTCGCCGCTCAATTCTTCGAGATACGTAATTGGCGTTCCGTTTGAAAACGGCGTCAGGAAACCGGCGGAAAACTCGAACGTGTGGTGCATCGGCAGAACCGACAAAGTGCCGTCGGTGATGTCCATTTCCAAAACGGACGAGAGCATCGACACCATATTCGTAAAATTTTTGTGCGACAGCATCACGGCTTTCGGCGTTCCGGTTGTGCCGCTCGTGAAAATCAAGGACGCCACCGAATTCGACAAAATCTTTTCCGGTAAAAGCGCGTGGCGTTCACGTTCGATTGAATCGTCGGTCAATTCAAAAACTTCGTCGAACGTGAAAATCGAAACGTCGAGATTATTTTCTTCTAACCTTTGGACTAAATCGGGATTTTCGCCGAGAAGTTTCGGACTTAAAACGATTGCCGACGCTTCGCCCGTTCTGGCAAAGTTAATGATTTCGTCAACCGAACTCGCCGGGTCAATCGGAATCGCGGTCGCGCCCGCTTTCAAAATGCCGAAATAAGTCAAGCCCCATTCGGGCATATTGTGCGCGAAAAGAATAATGCGGCTCTGCGGTTTTATACCTTTTGCGGCAAAAAAACCGGCGGCGCGTGTCGCCAGTTCCTGCGCGTCGGCGAACGTGTATTGCTCTCGTTTGCCGTCGCGCTCGATGCGGAAAGCGACGCGGGTCGTGAATCTTTTCGCGGACGTGTCGAACAAATCGAGCAAATCTTTGTAAGTATAAGCGCGGCGCTCGGCAATCTTTAAATCTTCTTCGAGCTGCGGCAAAACCCATTTCCGCAAACCCGGAAAATGGATGTTGAGCCAGTAATCATACCAATCAAGTTTTTCTGGATACCACGGCAATAAGTCCTGCTCGCTTTCCTCAATCAAATCGTGCAAAGCCTTCGTATTATCGGCGCGAAAGAAATATTCGTTATCGACGGTAAACGGTTTGAACATCGCAAAAGCGTCAATCGTTTCCTGCGTCGTCCGCTCGAATTTTTCCACCGATTTACGCACGTCCGAGACGATATTTCCGATGCGTCCGCCGCCCCAGTTCGGCGTCGCTTTATCGAGCCAGCCGTTCGCCGCTTTCGCCAATTTATTAATCATCGGCGCGCTCGTCAATTCATAGGTTCGCTGCGTAACCGGCGTCGCTTCAATAATCGAATTGACGCGGTTAAACAGCTTACTGCCCGTTTCTTTTTCGTCGAAATACTTGCGCTTGTAAAGGCTGACGAGTCCGACCATTCGCTTCATATCGTTCGGATTCACGTCGCTCGAACACGCCTGAAAAACCAGCGGCGGCTTGTCGTCAACCAGCGCGTTCATCGCCGCGCTTAAAATCGCGCCCGCTACCAAATCGACCGGAATAATGTCGAGAACGAGATTTTTATTGACCGGCAAAACCGGTTGCCCGCGCAGCGCAATCAGCAACAGCGGCGCGGTCGTCGTAAAGCCTTCGTTCCAGCCGGGAAACGGGAAACTGACCGACGATTCGACAACCGACGGGCGAACAAGAACTTTTACAACGTCGTCCTGTTTGGCGAGAATCTGTTCGGCGAGCGATTTGGAATACGTGTAAATATTCGTCCAGCCCCAATATTCGGCGCGTTCCGAACCGAGTTCCGTCGTGCGCTCCCGAATCCACATTTTGCGCTCGCGGAAAATCGCTGATTTCAATTCTGCTTCGTCGTCCGGGTCTCGTCCTTCTTCGACAAATCTTTCACGCGCCTGTTCGCGGAATTTCGCAATTTGCACCGCGTCCGTCGCTTCCTGTCTGGCTTGCTCGCTCAATCGGGCGCAGTCTTCGACTTCCTTGTCAACGTCGAAAGTCGTTCCAATCAATTCTTCCCTTCTCGGAAAATAACCGACAACCGGCTCGTTTTCCCAAATCGTGCCGCTCCGTTTTCCCGCGACAAAACACGTCGAAACGTGAACGACCGCCGGACGCTTCATCAGCCGCGCCAATTTCAAAACATTATTCGTCCCGACGACGTTCGTCCGCAGAGCGCTCTCTAACGGCGGATTAAATGTTACGTTCCCCGCCGAATTAATAATCACGTCGCAATCGCGCATTATCGCCCGCGCTTCGTTTTCCGACATTCCCAAAAATTCATTGCCGACATCGCCGTTGACCGGCACGAGCTTTTCGCGGATAAAATCCTCAAACCCGTCCGCGTATTTCTCGCGCAGCGGGTCAAACGTCGGCGACGTTACGACGCTCGCCCAAAAACGATTCAGCGATTCGGCGGCGTCTCTGGCGCGAACCGTCGCGTAAACCTTCCCGACATCGGGAAAGTTATGCAGCAGCATCGAGAGCGTAACTTTCCCGACAAAGCCCGTGCCGCCGATAAAGAAAATCTTTTTATTTTTGAAAATTTCGGTTGGTGATAATTTCATTTTCAGTTTTGCTTCTCCAAAATCGTCAGGATTTGAGAAACATTTTCTCGAACTTGAGTTACCTCGTCTTTTGATAAAGCCGGTGTCGCGCTTCCTATATCAGCCAAAAGCCTGTCTATATCTCTTGAAATGTTTTCGTCTTGTCTTTCCTCTTTGAAGAAACTCAAAAACCTTTGCCAGGCGTCAAGCGGAATCCCCGATAATTTTTCCCGTCTGAGCTGATTCATATATTCGTTCATAATTCCGTATCGAGCGAGACGACCGAAATTACTTCCGCTGTCGCTGACAGGCTGATCATTCATTTCAGATTTGGACACGGGATAAAATTGATTTAATTGGGCGAAGTTTATTGTTTTATCGCTTTTGCCGGTCATTCCGTGCTGCCAATACCAATTTCGATATTCAGCCGCATAATTTGCC
>JALZOE010000055.1 GCA_030857325.1 Acidobacteriota bacterium | reverse complement strand
GCGCGAAAGCGTTATCTGCGAGCGCACCGGAATTTGTTTCGGCGACGCAACTCCGCCAGTAACATAAATCGGTTTCGCTTCCGGCACGGTAATAATGTCGCCGCTTAAAATCTGTGGATTAAACTGGCTTTTTCCCGACAGCAAATCGCTGATTTTAATATTGATATACTCGCCGGGAACATTTTGAGCCGCGGGCGTAACGTCTTTGTTTTCCGTCGTTCCAACGATTTTTTCCGGCGGTTTTGACGGCTGGTTTAAGCAATTTAAATTCGGCGGGCGATAGATTTGAATTTCTCCGCTCACCTGGTCGGTAAAACCGCCCGAAAGAATTATCAATTCATTGAGCAGAACAGACCTTTTTATTTGAAACCGCTGATTTTTTTTGACCGCGCCGTATAAAACCGAAACCGGACGATTTGAACGGTCGAGAATTTTTACAATCACCTTCGGGGCGCGCAAAATTTTGGAGTAGGATTCGACAATTTTCGAGGCGACGTTTTCTTCGGACTGGCAGAGCGCGTAAACGGGAGCGTCGGTAAAATTGACGCCGCTTAAAAATCCTTCGGGCGTGAGCGTGCCGCGCCAATCGAATTCCGTGCTGCCGACTACATCGACATCGATTAAATCGCTCGGATGAATCAGATTTTCTTCGGCAGCCGCAGAAACGGCGGCTGAATTTATTTTCGGCGCGGTCGGCATCGGAATCTGCGAAAGAACTTTACCCGGCGAAAAAAAGGCGTAAAGAAAAATATATAAAAAACAATACCGCCAAATATTTTTCATTTAATGCCGAATACCGCCTAAAGTTTAACTTTGACCCTGTTTTTTACCGTTAGTTTTTCTTTGCCGCCGGACGATGTGTTCAGAGACGCGCCGACACCGTCTTCATCGGTTTTTCGCTTTTTGGTCGGTTTTGCGGAAATGGTTCCCGGCACGGCAAAACCTATAAATTCCCAATTGCACCCGTCGCACAGTAAATTGTAGCGAAGAAGAATTTTCGACCAAAGAGGTGTTGGACGATAACCGCGTCTGATTCGTTTGCTGTGACATCTCGGACAATGTTGACTTATCATTTTTCTTAAACTCTAAACGTTTTTTTTGGTTATGTCTCCTGCTCCGATGTTTGACGAAAGCCGGTGTAAATTCTCGATTTCGGCGTTTATCTTTTCGGCTGTCAGTTCCATTTCCCGACTCTGCGCGTTTTCGCGCGCCATAAAAAAAAGAGCATCCCGGTAATGGTTTATCGCGCGTTTGTAACTGCCCTTAAACGCCGCGCGTTCCGCTTGCTCTATCGAATGGAAAACTTTTATCGAAGTTATAAACTCTTTAACCACTGCTTCGGATTCCAGTAACTGCCTGTCGTCGGGATAGTATTCCAACGCCGAATTTAACGTTGCTAAAGCTCTCTGCGCGCTCTCCAGCTTTTCGGGCATTGTAGCACGAATTTTCGATTCCTTTGTTAAGACACGCGTCTCGTTCTGCGCCCAGGACAATAAATGAAAGAAATGCAGTTCCTGAACTATTTCCCTGCCGCGACGCAGCGCGGCAAGGCGCGGCGAACCGATTCCGACCGTTTCCATCTGTCGTTTATTTAATAAAAGATACTGGTCGCACATCTGAAAAACGTCCAGATGTCCTTCGGAGAGTTTCCTCAAAATTCGCGCCGCTTCGGACTTTTGCCTGATTTGCTGAATAATCGAGGCGTTTTTCTCCAAAGTCAGCTTGTTGGAGTTTACGTTTGCGCCGACCGGCACGGAAACGTTTTTTATATTTGCATCCAGCCTTCTCTGCGTCAGTAAATAACGCATACGCGCTTTGCGGAGAATGACTTCGCGCAGAAAAACTGCCATCACCAGCACGACGCTCGCCAAAATTCCCGACGTAATCCACGGCGCGTCTTCGCCTTCCTCGCGCAGAATTCCCCAGAAAATAAAAAACAGCGCGGTTGTAATCGCCGCCGTTAAAACGTAGTAATTCGAGGCGGGAAGCCAGAACGGACGACGGTATTTATATGGAGTCTGTCCGAATTTTCCTTTTGAAAATTTATCTATTCGATATTCGTGGTTTGGTCTTCCAGTCAATTTTTACTCTCTAAATTTTATTTGTATTTTTCCGGTTTACCCGAATCAAAGCCGAAAGATACTTTAATAGTGAATTTTTCTAACTATGTTGTCAATTAGAGAAGTGCTTTATAAGCAGGATGATAATGATTTTTATTTTTTTAGAAGCCATTTAAAAAAACAGCCGCGCAGAATCAAATTTTCGATTTAAAAAACCGATTGCGCGGGCGTTTATATAAAAAAAGCAAATTGGCAGCGGCAAACCAAAATTAAAGTTATTTTTAATAAAAAGACGAATCGCCCGATTCCGCTGCTCGCGCCGGTTACTCCGACCGCTTTTTTATTCGTATTTATTGAAATTTAATTTATCATAAAAACTTCGCGATTAGGAAAAGCGTTTGGCGAATATCTTTACACGAACCTTCGGTAATAACGTCAAGGCTTATAAATCAAATTTAAACGAACACGAAAAAAGGACAGCCATTAAAAGCTGTCCTGAAAATTTGCCGGAGATTGAAATGAGTTGAGCGTCGTTTGTATCGAAAATTTACACTCCGTTGATTTGCGGATTATTTTGAAAAAGAATTTCCAGCGCCTGTTTGGTTTCTTCGCGGCGCTTCTGCTGAAAGTCGCTGACCCAATTCGTAACGGTCGAAACCATTTCACGCGCGGCGACCTGCGTAAGTTTTTTCTCAATCGACACGGGCGTTTCAACGTTTTTGACGACACCTTTTTTGATAACTTTAATTTTTGGCTTGGCTGACATTATTGCGATTTTCCCCTTGTATGAATCTGATACTTTTGAAGTGTGTATTAATCTAACTGATTTTCTTTGTAGCAATTTGAATGCCAATCAATTAATACTGAAAGTTTTTACTTTCCCGGTTTCTTAAATCGACTTTGCAATCTGCAAATTCAAAAAAAATCTTTGGCGGTTTGCCAAGTTATTCAAACGAATCCGTCTTTTCTTTTGTTCCGTCTATTTTCATTTTATCCAAGATTTACCGGCTTAATATAAAATAAAATTCATTTCGCTCGCGCTTTCGGCGGCTGGCATATTCGTTGCTTGATTGACGGGCGATGAATACCACCGATTTTCTAATAATTTATTTTTCCGTCGGCGCGCCGTTCGGCGTTTACACATATTTTCAGAACCGCGCCGAACTGAATCGAAACGATTCGCGGTTAAAAACGCTGGCAGCATTTTTCTTTTGGCTGCCCGCCGCTTTTCGATTGATTCGGAAACACAAATTGTTCGACAAAGCGGTTTTCCACCTTAAAAATAAAAAATCTCCTGCAAATTCGTCGGGCGAAAAAAGAGCGCGCGCGATTCAAAAGCAATTGGAAAAACTCGTTCCGCGCAGCGATTTCAACATTTCAATTTTTGAATTTCGCGAAACGCTCGAACGCTTTGCTGGATTAACCTCCGCGTGCAAAAGCGAAACGACGGGCGCGGCGGGAAAAGTATTTTTCGAGGCGGCAAAAAATAAAAACGTCAAACTTGCCGCAAAATGTTTTTACAGGCGCAACCGCGAGCGTCTTTTTTTTCATCAAACTTCGGCAAGACACGATTTTTTACACATAATTGCCGATTTGTTTGCCGCAGTTTCCGACAAACGGAAATTTGTCGAACTGACTTTTGAATTTGCGAACACTTTAGAGGATTTTGAAGCGCGCGCTTCGCTTGAAAAAATATTTGCCGGTAGTTTGCCGGAATATAAACATTTTGCCGTAAAAACGTTGGAGAAAGATGTATGGAAACCGCAAATACGCAAGTTGCCGAACGCCGATTCAATTTCGACGCTTACACATACGAGGACGAACTTGCCGAAAAAAGATTAAACAATCTGCTTTCCCTGAACGCCGAGACGAATCGGCGGCGCGAAATGTTTCGCTCCCGCCGCGAAGAATTTGAAGCCGCGCTGATGAGCAATCCGCTGGCAGGCGAAAAAACTTTTTCATATTTCGGTCTGCTTCTCGGCACATTTACGCCCGCCGCGATTTTCGCGCGCGTTTTTATCGACACGAAAACTTTCGAGAGCGATGAATTCTGGCTTGTAGGCGTCGCGGTCGTCGTAAATTTAATTTCGGCGATTGCCGGATTTTTTTCCGGTAAACTTATCGGAAAAATTGTCGCCGACCTCGAACGGGTTTCGTGGACGCAGATGATTTTGACTTTGCCGTTTATCGGTATTTTCTGGGGAATTTTAGCGGGCGGCGCGGGCGGCTTAATCGTTTTTCTTTTCGGCGCGTTTTTAGGCGCGTCGCTCGGCGCGGCTGTCGGAAGCGTCGGTCTGACGCTTTTCGTAATTTTTCACCGGCTTCTCAAACGCGGCGATAAAATCGAAGGAAAGCATTTTCTTCCGCTCGCTTTCGGCATCTCGTTAGTAATTTCGGCGTTTATTCTCGGCTTGTAAATTTTAATTTAATAAAACAATAATTACTTGATAATCGATTGAAAGTTAAAAGTTTCGGCGTCCGAAGCGTTTAACTTTTAAACGATTAATATTTGTTTTTTCAGACACGCGGTTTTCCATTCGTTAAATAATAGCCGATGCTCGTCCTGCTTCATCTTTTCGCGCTTTTTCTGCTCGTTCTGCTGGGCTTTTACGTTTTTGTCGCCAATCCGCGCAACCGCGCGCACCAGACATTTGCCGCATTTATCGCTTTTCTCGCGCTCTGGACGGTTAAGGATTTAATTTTCTGGAATTTTCACTCTGAAAACAGCCAATCGGGTTGGTGGGCGGCGGTCAGTTTTATCATCGCGCTGTTAATGCAGTGCGCGCTTGTCGTTTTCGCCTGGGTTTTTCCCGAAGACGCGCGCGTGCCGCGCCGCAAAGCCGCCGTTCTTTTCGCGCCCGGAATAATTTTAATTCCCGCCGCCGCCTTCGGTCTGCTCTGGCGTAAAGTCGGTTTTGAAAATGGAAATTTCGATATTGACGTAGCGCCGCTCGCGTATGTTTTCGTCATTTACGTTTACGCGATTTTTGCTTACGGAGCTTATATTCTCTATCGGAAATACCGTAAATACAGGCATTCGCAGCAAGGTCAGCAAATCGGCGCGATTCTCTGGGCAATCGGAATTACCGGAGTTTTGAAAACTTTAGCGAATATAGTTCTGCCGTTTTTCGACCACTACGAGTTACTTCCCTACAGCACGATTTTCGTTCTGCCCGGCGTTTTGATTTACGCTTACGCCATTTCCAACTTCAAACTTTTTTCGCTGCAAACGGCGCTCGACCAGTTTCGCCTGTTTCCGATTGCTTACAAAATCGCTTTAACTATCGCGTCCGTTGCGATTATCAGCTTTACGGCTTTTCAAATCCCGATTGTCTATTTTTCGTTTCAGGACGGAATGACTTTTGATGCGTGGCGCAAATATCTGGTCTTCAGCGTCGTAACCGCGCTCGTTCCGAATCTGTTGCTTCTGGCTTTGATTGTCCGCGCCATCTCGCGCCCGCTCCAGCGCATTACGCTTGCCGCCGTTCAAGTTACCGGCGGCGCATACGGAACGGAAGTGGATTTACGCCGGAGCAACGACGAAATCGGCGTTCTGGCTGATTCCTTTAATGAAATGAGCCGCAAAATGGCGTCCGACATCGAGCGGCTCCGGCAAATGAGCAATCAACTAATCAGAACCGAAAAACTCGCCGCGATGGGTACTCTGTCGGCGGGCGTCGCGCACGAAGTCAACAATCCGCTGGCTTCAATCTCGTCGCTGATTCAAATGATTCGGACAAAAACGGATTTGGACGAAAACACGCGCGAAAAACTGATTCTGATTTCGACTCAAATTCAACGCATCACGCAGGTTACAAAAGATATGATGGATTTTGCCCGCGTCCGCCCGGCGGCGAAAAACCCGGTTAATGTTAATGATATTATTGAAACTTCTTTAAGACTGGCGAGTTTTGATAATTCATTTAAAAAACTCGAAGTCGAAAAAAAATCGGCTGAAAATCTGCCCGAAATATTCGCCGACGCCGACCAGCTTCAGCAGGTTTTCCTGAATTTATTTCTCAACGCCCGCGACGCGATGCCCGGCGGCGGCAATCTGAAAATTGAAACGGCTCGAACTTTCGATGAAATTGAAATCAGAATTGCCGACAGCGGAAACGGAATCGAGCAAAAAGATTTGAAAAAGATTTTCGACCCATTTTTTACAACCAAACCGGCGGGCAAAGGCACGGGTTTAGGGTTAGCCGTTTGCTACGGAATTATAACCGCGCACGGCGGGCGCGTCGAAGTTTTGTCAAACGAATCGGGTGGAACTTCGTTTATAATTTTTCTTCCCATTGAAAATTTAACGGGTTTGAGTGAAGACACACGCCCAAAATTAAGTGTGTAGGATGTTAAGACATACATACTTCGCGCGTGTCTCGCAAATTTAATTGTCTTTGCTTTCTTGACAGGCTGCCCGTTTCGTTGCAATTTAACAATGCACTTCCCTAAATAAAAATTCTAATATTCGGAAAACTTAAATGAAAAAGAATCTCTTTGTTTTATTCTTAATAACGGCGGCGGTTTGCTCGGTCTTCGGACAGGAAAAACCCGTCGCTTTTGTCGGCGCGAAAATTATTCCGATTGTCGGGCAGCCGATTGAAAACGGAATTTTGATTGTCCAAAACGGAAAAATCACGGCTGTCGGCGACGCGCGAACCGTTCGTCCGGCGGCGGGCGCTCAGACAATCGACGTTCAGGGAAAAGTTATAATGCCCGGACTAATCGATTCGCATAGTCATATCGGCGAAGGCGCGGGCGCGGACGGTTCGTCGCCGATTCAGCCGGACGTGCGTCTGCTCGATTCCTTTAACGCGCGCGCTTCAGGTATTAAACGCGCTCAATCCGGCGGAATTACGACGGTCAACGTGATGCCCGGCTCCGGTCATATCGACAGCGGGCAGACGCTTTATCTCAAACTGCGCGACGATGCCAATAAAGTCGAAGATTTATTGATTTACGACCAGACGGGAAAATATATGAGCGGAATCAAGTTTGCCAACGGCACGAACTCGCTTCGCGCGACGCCGCCTTTTCCGGGAACACGTTCAAAAGCCGCCGCGCTTGTTCGAGAACAATTCACAAAAGCGCGGGAATACCGCGAAAAAGTTCGCAAAGCCGGAAACGATAAATCGAAACTGCCCGCGCGCGATTTGGCGATGGAAACGCTTGCCGAAGTTTTAGACGGAAAAAAAGTCGTCCATTTTCATACGCACCGCCACGACGACGTTTTAACGGCAATAAGACTGCATAAGGAATTCGGTTTCCGAATGGTTCTGCAACACGTCTCCGAAGCGTGGAAAGTTGCCGACGAAATCGCCAAAGCGAAAGTTCCGGCTTCGATAATCCTGATTGACGCGCCCGGCGGCAAGCTCGAAACAATTGACATTCGATTTGAAAACGGCGCGGCTCTTGAAAAAGCGGGCGCGCTCGTCGGTTTTCACACCGACGATTATATTACCGATTCACGCTTTTTTATGCGCTCGGCGGCACTCGCCGTGCGTGCCGGAATGTCGCGCGAAAAGGCGTTATACGGTTTAACGATGGCAAACGCTCTGATGCTCGATTTGGACAAGCGCGCGGGGTCGCTCGAAGCGGGCAAAGACGCCGATTTTATCGTCCTGAGCGGCGACCCGCTGAGCGTTTACACGCACGTTCTCCAAACCTACGTCGAAGGCAAAAAAGTTTTCGACCGAAGCGACCCTAAAGATTACTTGATTGCCGTCGGCGGAAGCGGCGCGACCGATGACCGGCTCATTCACATCGATTGTTTTGACGGCGATTTGGGAGGACACGAATAATGAAAAGACATTCGACATTTACCATTTATCATTTACCAATCATTGTGCTTTTCCTGTTTAATGTTCAATGTTTAATGATAAATGTTTCGGCGCAAATTGCCGTCAAAGGCGAAACGATTTGGACAATGGCGGGCGAACCGATAAACAACGGTGTCGTCCTTATTAAAGGCGGAAAAATTGAAGCCGTCGGCGCGGCAAATCAAATTAAAATTCCGAACGGTTACAGAATTTTGACCGCGAAAACCGTTACGCCCGGATTGATTGACGCGCACAGCGTCGTCGGGCTTGCCGGTTATATGAATCAGCCGCACGACCAGATGCAGGTTGAAACGTCCGCGCCGATGCAGCCGGAACTGCGGGCGATTGACGCCTACAACACCGAAGACCGGCTTATCGAATGGATTCGCTCGTTCGGCGTAACGACCATTCACACCGGACACGCGCCCGCCGCGCTCTCGTCCGGTCAGACGATGATTGCCAAAACTTTCGGCAAGGCGGTCGAAGACGCGGCGATTACGCAGACGGCGATGATTTCCGTTACGCTCGGCGAAAGAGGTTTGGCAAGCGGCGGAAAATCTCCCGGCACAATTTCCAAAGCCGCCGCGATGCTGCGCGGCGAATTAATCAAAGCTCAGACATACGGCATAAAACCCGATTCGCCGAAAGATTTACGCGCCGAGATGTGGAAACGAGTTTTGAATGGTGAAATTCGGCTGCTCGTTACCGCTCACAAAGCGCGGGATATTATGACGGCTCTGCGAATCGCTAAAGAATTCAATATCAAAATCGTCCTCGACGGCGCGAGCGAAGCTCAAACGGTTATTAACGAAATTAAAGCGTCCGGTTTTCCCGTTATCGTTCACCCGACGATGTATCGCGCGGGCGGCGAAACCGAAGGCTTGAGTATGGAAACCGCTGCAAAATTAAAACAAGCCGGAATTCTCGTCGCGCTCCAAAGCGGCTACGAAACTTATGTTCCGAAAACGCGCGTCGTTTTATTTGAAGCCGCGATTACGGCGGCTAACGGTTTATCGGCGAGAGACGCGCTAACAACAATTACGATTGACGCCGCCCGGATTTTAGGAATCGACAAGCGCGTCGGCTCAATCGAGAAAGGCAAAGACGCGGATTTGGCGATGTATGACGGCGACCCGTTTGAATACACGACCCACTGCACCGGCACGATAATCAACGGTCAGGTCGTCAGCGAAATTGTCAGGTGAAGGTTTGAAATTTTGCGCGGTCGGCAATTTGTTAAAAACCATCTCTTAAAGAAAAAACTCTCGTATTTTATAAAATACGAGAGTTTTTTTTCCAAGCCCGGCAATCGATTTTCTAATGCCGCGTATTGCCCGCTAAAAGATTTACCGCGTGTTGAAGAACCGGTTTGATAACTTCAAAACATTCGCGCGCGCCCTTTGGCGAGCCGGGCAGATTGACGATTAAAGTATTGCCGCGAATACCGCAGACGCCGCGCGAAAGCATTGCCGTCGGCGTTTTTTTCAAAGTTTCGCCGCGCATTGCTTCCGCCAATCCTTGCGCTTCCCTTTCGATAACGGCGCGTGTCGCTTCCGGCGTGTTGTCGCGCGGCGCAAAACCTGTTCCGCCGGTCGTTACGATTAAATTCGCGTCTTCGCGCTCGGTCAAAACATAAAGCGTCCGCCGCAAATCTTCAAAATCGTCGGAAACGATAACTTTTTCGACAATTTCCGCGCCGATTTCCGCGAGCAATCCGGCAAGCGTTTCGCCCGAAACGTCGTTTTCCGCCGTGCGCGTATCGCTGACGGTTACAAGGATTGCTTTGATTTTTATATTGTTCATCTTCAAAACAGTAAAGGCGGCGCAGTTTATTTTTCGATGTCGTCGGAATCCTGAATTTTTCGTTTTCCGATAACGAATATGCCGTTTTTATTTGTCCTTTGCATTGCCGCGAGTTTTTCCGCCCGTTCTTTTGTAACGCGCACTTCCGAATCGACAATGACGCGTCTCAGATT
>JALZOE010000401.1 GCA_030857325.1 Acidobacteriota bacterium | reverse complement strand
CTTGACGACTAAGGTCGAACGCGCCGCTTCGATTATCGGCGTGCGGGAGCGGAAAGATTTTGTCGCCCGACCGCTGGCGACAATCGGGAACGCGCTCGAAAGCGTCGCCGGCGTTCACGTTCAGCAAAGCACCTACGGGCAGGTGTCACCGTTTCTGCGCGGTTTGACCGGCTATCAGGTTTTGAATCTGGTTGACGGCATCCGCTTTAACAATTCGACTTTTCGTTCGGGACCGAATCAATTTTTAGCTTTCGTCGAACCGGGTCAAATCGAGCGTCTCGAAGCGATGCTCGGACCGGCAAGCTCGCAATACGGCAGCGACGCGCTCGGCGGCACGATTTATCTCCAGACGGTTTCGCCTGAATTTACCGAACGCGAAAAACGAAATTTGAGCGGCGAACTGAACACATTTTTGGCGACCGCCGACCGAAGTTTCGGCGCGGACGGGCGCGTTTCTTTCGGAAATCAAAATATCGCCTTGCTCGGCGGCGGCAGCTTTCGGCGGCACGACGATGTTCGAGCGGGCGGCGGCAGCGATTCGCGGCACGTATTCAAACGCTTTTTCGGTTTGTCCGACGAACTCGTCCGCGAAATTTACGGCTCGCGCCTGCGCGACACGGGATTTTCGCAAGCGGGCGGTTTCGGCAAACTTCTCGCCCGTTTGGGCGAAACGCAGAATTTAACCGTTTCTTATCAGCAAACCGCGCAAAAAGAAGTGCGCGGTTATAAAGATTTGTGGGGCGGACTCGGACGACTGCGCTCGGATTTTACGCCGCAAACTTTACAGTTTTTCTACGCGCGTTACGAAAAATTCGGATTCGGATTTCTCGATTCTCTGAGCGGAACTTTTTCCGTCAATTCGCAAACGGACGGTTCAATCAGGCAGGGATTACGCGCTGGCGATACGATTACCGGCGATGAAAATTCGGTCAATGTCTTCGGCTACGCGCTCGAAGCCAAAACGAGTTTTGCCAAACGTCAGACGCTCGTTTTCGGCGGCGAAATTTACGACGAGCATATCAACGCTTCGCGCCGCGAAACCAATCCGAATACGAATTTGTCAACTGAAAAACGCGCGCTTTATCCAAACGGCTCGCGTTACTCGACCGGCGGATTATTCGCGCAAAATACGTTTGAATTTTTCCGCGACAAACTACGAGTCAATGTCGGCGGACGCTACACGCGCGTCGGATTTCGCACTTTTGCCGAACGCAACCGCGACCCGGCGGGCGGCAATCTCGGCGTAATTGATTCGACGCTGAATTTTAACGATTTCACTTACAACGCGGCGGTTTCGTGGCAGGCAAATTCTTTTTTGTCGTTTAATTTTTTGACCGCCAGAGGATTTCGCGCCCCGAATTTGAACGACCTCGGCGCGCTCGGTTTGAACGACCTCGGTTTTGAAGTTCCCGCCGCCAGCGTGATTTCCGGTTTCATCGGCGCGAGCGACGGCGAAGGCGCGGCATCGAGCGGCAAACCCGTTTCATCACTCCAAGCCGAAAAACTGTTTAACTATGAATTCGGAACTGTGATTCGCGCTCGTTCGCTTTACGCTCGTCTCCAATTTTTTAACGCCGAATTGAAAGACCCGATTGTGCGGCGCACTCTGCTTTTCCCGATTGGAAACGCCCCGACGACGCTTGCCGGAGTTTCTGTTTTACCGCTCGCGCAAACTCCCGTTCAGCAAACGCAAAATGTCGTCAGCGTCGCCGCCGCGCTCGACCCGCGAGCCGTCAAAGCGTTTGTCAACGACGGCGCGGCGCGTTATTACGGTTTTGAAGCGATTTTCCGCTATAATTTTCCGCTGCGCTGGGCGTTCGACGGAAATTACAGTTATTTAGTCGGGCGCGAACTAAATCCGAACCGCAATGTCCGCCGTCTTTCGCCCGCGCAGGGTTTCGCCGCGCTTCGTTTTCAGCCCGGCGGAAATCGTTTGCGACTCGATTGGCTCGAATTAAATGTCCGGTTCAGCCAGCCGCAGAACCGTCTGAGCGGCGGCGATTTGACCGACGAGCGCATCGGCGCGGCGCGGCGGCGGCGCGACATAACCGACTTTTTTCAAGGCTCGCTCGTCAGTCCTTTTTTGAATGCCGGAAGCGACGGAATTACCGGCACGGCGGACGACCGTTTCGCGCCGACGGGTGAAACGCTCGCCCAAATCCGCGACCGCGTTTTGCCCGTCGGCTGGAGCGTCAACGGTGTTACGGTAATTGACGACAACACGCGCGTTCCGCTCTACACGAAAACCGGCGGTTACGCGGCGATAAATCTGCGCGGAAGTTTCGCGCTCGCCGAAAAGATAAATCTTAACTTCGGACTTTTCAACATTCTCGACCGCAATTACCGCACGCACGGTTCGGGAACGGATTCGCCGGGAATCAATTTGTGGACGGGTTTAAGATTTTATTTTTGACAGGAAAAATCGAAACGGAAATTGCCGAAATCAATTTTCCGCGTCGCCTTCGTCACCGGCGTCTTCTCGAATATCGCTGGTCGTTATTCAAAACCGGTCAGACAGGCGATATTTCACCGGTAAAGCTGCAATTGTAGTGATTGGATTTTCTTCGTAACACTTATGCAATACAATTCTGATAACATCAAATAAATTCATACTCGGAAAAGGAATTCGCCGGTGAAAATTAAATCCGTATTTACTAAAAGTCTCGTTGTTTTGATTTTATCAAATCTCGTGTTGCCGCATTTTGCCCAGACCTCGAACTATCCGGTCAAGCGGACGGAATCGGCGGAAATTTGGCTGCGCGAAGGACGAGCCGCGATTGAGCGAGCCAAAGTTTTGAAACCGATAAAAAAGAAAGCTAAGAACGTGATTTTGTTCGTCGGCGACGGAATGGGCGTTTCGACTTTGACGGCAGCCAGAATTTTGGAAGGACAAATGCGCGGGATGAGCGGCGAAGAAAATCGCCTTTCGTTTGAAAATTTCCCGTATTCCGCTTTGTCTAAAACTTACAGTGTCAACCAGCAAACGTCCGATTCCGCGCCGACGATGAGCGCGATAATAACGGGCGTTAAAACCGACGAAGGCGTTTTGTCAATCAATCAAAACGTCGCGCGCGGCGATTACCGGACGGTGAAGGGAAACGAAACGAAGACTTTGCTTGAAACGGCGGAAGAAAACGGCAAATCAACCGGCGTCGTCTCGACCGCGCGAATCACGCACGCCACGCCCGCCGCCTGTTACGCCCATTCGCCCGACCGCGATTGGGAATCGGACAAAGACATCTTCGACCGCTCGAAAGACGCGGCGAGCGCCAAGTTTCCCGACATCGCCCGCCAGCTTATCGAGTTCGATTACGGCGACGGTTTGGAAGTCGCGCTCGGCGGCGGGCGCGGTAAATTTCTGCCCAAAGAAACCGCCGACCCGGAATATTCGGATAAAACGGGCGAAAGACTGGACGGCAGGAATCTGGCAAACGAATGGACGGCAAAA
>JALZOE010000400.1:2172-3450 GCA_030857325.1 Acidobacteriota bacterium | reverse complement strand
GCTTGCTTTTGAACTTAGCGTTTTGCGGCGCTTGAAATTTGCGTCCGCAACGCTGCCTTTTACGGGCGAGCCGCATCTCGGCGCGTATTTGAAGCGATGGAACGCGCGCGTTTCGGCAAACGATTTGACGCAAGCCGGATTTGTCAAAGCCGTCGCCGCCATTGGAAACAACGGCGAAAAACTTTCTGAAAACGACATCGAAACGGTAATCGAAGACGCTTATGTGCCGCGTTATCGACTGCAAAACGCGGCGCTTAAAAACTGGTTTAACGAAACCGACGCCTGGTGGTTCGACAACGTGCGCGGCAACGTCGAAAAACTGCCTTCGACCCAAACACAGGCGATTGCGATGAGTCTCGCCCTACAGGTCGGCGATTACGTTTTGTCGTTTACCGAAGAAACGCGCGAGTTGCGGCAACCGCTTTCAAAGGTTTATAAACGCCTTTGGAAAGCATTGCCCGCGCCCGTCAACAACGCACAAAACAACGAATGCCGGAATAAAACCGCCAAAAATTTCATTGCCGAAAACTTCACCGCCGATTTGATGTTTCTGCGCCTGCCGCCCGCGCATAACTTGAATCAGCGCAATTATTTGGGCTGGACGGCGTGGCGCGAAGAATGGATTCAGGGCGACGACGAATTTTGGAACGATTTGGAACGGGCGCAGGCTGGCGGACTCGGCGCGCCGGTTGAAACGAAATCGCAGTATTTAGGCTTGCTCGAAGAAACTCTGCAAACCGCTTCGCACATCGGGAAATGGGCAATCGCCCACGTCGAAACCGGATTCGTTTCAACGCAGGATATTGTCGAAACAATCGGACGCATCCAGCGCGTCGATACGATTTACACAAAAGATTTCTCGGAAATCAGCGGCGCTAAAGCCGTGATTATCACTGCGTGAAAACATTTACCATTAAAATTTAAGTAAACAATTGATAATTGATAAATGTTCAATGTTCAATGAAAGGATGTTTCGCCAGAACCGTTCGCATATTAATCTGCCCGAAAAGCGTTTCGAGATACGCGCCGAAGCGGTGCAGAACCGGCACGAGGTCTTTCCGGTTATCGGTTACGAGAACTTCTTCGATAAACCGCTCGACCGTCTCCATATCTTTATAAAACATAAAAGTGAAGCGCCGAATCCAGAAAATCAGCTTTGTCTCAAAAGTGTTTGAGAGATAAACGATATTCTGTTTCAAGTCAATTTTTAAGTGTAATGACGAACATTATTCACTCAATTTAACTTAATTCTGAATATTATTCAGCACCTTTTGACTT
>JALZOE010000400.1:890-2162 GCA_030857325.1 Acidobacteriota bacterium | reverse complement strand
CCATATCTTTATAAAACATAAAAGTGAAGCGCCGAATCCAGAAAATCGTTTAATTGCCGGTGCAGCAAATCGAGTTCGGGTTTTTCGGCATTCCGCTCGGCTTTTTTGACCGACTGCAAAATTTCCCACAAATTTTGACGCAGGACGAGCGATTGTTTGAGTTTCGTCTTAAAATTCGGGAAAAGCTCTTCGCCTTTGATTTCCGGCTCGATTAACTGCGCGAAATTGACCAGAGTTTGCTGAAAGCTGTCGTTGAGAAGCGAATAAGCGGTTTCGATTTTGGCGTAAACCGCAGGCGTCGGGCGAATTTCCGACAATCCGGCAAGCTCGTAATTGTAAACTTTGCGAAGTTCAATCGAAGCCGTGTAAGCCGTTCCGTTGAGCGCGTCGAAAAGTTTGTCCTCTTCGTTCGGAAAACGCAGAAGTCTATTGTTCACACACTTTATCAGTTCCTGAATCTGCTCGTAAATGCCGGAAAAAATCAGCAGCGAGGGCTTGAGCGGCTCGTCGTTTTTCAGCATTTTCTCGACGACGCTCAACCACTTCAAAATTTTGGCGAACCGCGGCAGAACGAGTTTCAAATCGGCTTCCATCGACAGCGGAAGTTGTTTGTTTTCAAGCAAATGCCGAAAAACCAACGGCAGAAAATCGGCGGCTTCGGCTTCGGCGGTTTCGATAAGTCGGTGAAAAACCGAAAGCGCGTTGAATTTATCCTTTAGACAATCGCTCCACGCCGTCCACTCGCCGAATCGAAGCGGCGCGGCGCGAAGCAGCGATTCGTTGAGCAGAATCGAATCCTTCAAAACCCGCGAGAGATTATAAATTTCGTCCGCATCCAGCGAATACGAAGTTTCGGGCGCGGAATCAATTTGGTTTTGGAATGCTTTTCCGAGTTGAAAAGTCAATTCCGAACATAGAATAAGGCTCGAATGTGTTAAACGAAACTCTTTTGTCCAATCGCGCGCCGCGGATTTTGTCCGGCGCTCGTCGGCGAAAACGTGATTTCCGACGCTTAAAAAACTTTCCAGGCTCGACAGCCACAAACCGAGTTCAAACGCCGTTTCACGAACATCGAACCGCTGCGAAATCGGCGCGGTTTCCTCGTCGATTCGGCGCGGCGCAGACAAATCGGCTTGATTAAAATTTGAAGTTTGAATTGCTGGAGCGTCCAAGGCAGGATTTCCTCTCAAGAATTTCGTCCGGGTTAGATAAGGCGCGCGGAATTTAATAAATCCGCTCTTTAATTTATACCTTGAAAGCGTTCGGTTTGGC
>JALZOE010000400.1:0-880 GCA_030857325.1 Acidobacteriota bacterium | reverse complement strand
CTTCCGACGCGCGGCGCCGGTTTGTCTGATAGTATTTCCTTTTGCGGATTGAATTTTGATTGAATTTTTCCCGGTAAATAAAAACAATGCAGATTCTTGTGGCGACAAAAAATGCAGGCAAAGTGCGGGAATTGGAACGGCTTTTGACGGGCTTGCCTTTGCGCCTGCGAAGTGTGAACGAATTTCCGGGTGTCGCCGAAGCCGTCGAATCAGGCGCGACGTTTGTGGAAAACGCCGTTTTGAAAGCGAAATTTTACGCCCTGCAAACCGGATTATGGAGTCTGGCGGACGATTCGGGTCTCGAAGTCGAAGCGCTCGGCGGCGCGCCCGGCGTGTTTTCGGCTCGCTACGCGGGCGCGAAAGCGACGGACGAAGAAAATATTGAAAAATTGCTAAACGAATTAAATAAAAATTCCGACGACGAACGGCGAGCGCGATTCGTCTGCGCGATGGCGATTTGTGACGGCGGCGGCAGAGTAAAATACACCGCCGAAGCGAAGTGCGAAGGCAGAATAACTTCGACCGCGAACGGCTCGAATGGTTTCGGCTACGACCCGATTTTTATTCCCGACGGTTTCGCGCAAACCTTCGGCGAGCTTTCAAACGAGACAAAACAAAAAATCAGTCATCGGGCGCGAGCGGCGCAAAAAATAATTCAGTATTTGCGGAGTTCGACCGGGATTTCACTTGACCAATGAAATTTTCGCCTGTAAAATTCGGCACATTGAATGTATTTCTTAAATGAAACGCAGCCAATATCGGGGCGTGGCTCAGCTTGGTAGAGCGCTCGGTTTGGGACCGAGAGGTCGCAAGTTCGAATCTTGCCGCCCCGACCAATCATTTTTTTTCGGATTGGCTCATAAACATCCCTTTGCGTTTG
>JALZOE010000399.1 GCA_030857325.1 Acidobacteriota bacterium | reverse complement strand
TGGCAAACCTTCCCGCCGATAAAGACGTTAAACGAGTCGTTTTCCCCGCGCCGCGCCCGTTTCTGGCATCGATTTTCGGTTCGGACGAAGAAAGCGAAACGATGGTTAAAGCCAGAGAAAAACAAGCCTTAATGAACGCTCTGCCGGAAGATATGCGAAAAGTTTTCCGTTACGCGGCGCTTTTCGACCAGCTTCAACGCGGTGAAACGCTTGCGATGCTGCCGTATAAATTGGAAGTAAAATAAAGAAGATGAAATAAAGATTTTTTTTATTTTGCATTAAAATCTTATGCAACGTTTTAATGCATTTTACTTTAAAACAAATTTGTTAAGTGAAGTTAAGCTCCTTTAAACCACAGGAAACAAATAGTTTCCTTTTTTTGGCACGCTCATTGCAAAATTATGTGATTAAAGTTTTAAATTCGCATCTCTCCAAAGATGATTTAAGCGAGTTAAAATAAAATGATGCAGCAAAAGGGAGGCTTTATGTTCAGGAAAAAATTATTGACGATAAGCGGAGGATTGATTTTATCCGCGGCTTTAACGGGTGTCGCTCAGAATACGACCAAAACTACCACAACGACAACGACGACTAAATCAGCCGTAGTTCAAAACGCGGACGGCAGTTATACGGTGATTGAGTATCCGGTCGGAAAAGAAGTGATGGTCGATTTAACGCCGGGAATGAATATGACGAGCGCCAAGGGCAGAGCGAGAGTTATGCGAATGGGCAGCGAGACGACCGTTAATCTTGATTTGTCGGGACTTCCGGCAGACGCTTCAAACTATTACGTTTACGCCGTTGACCCGGCGGGCGTGGTAACGTTACTCGGACCGACAAGCATCGCCAACGGCGCAAGCCAGGTAAGTTTTAAAACGCCGATGGATAAATTTATGCTTGTCCTGTCGCCGACCGAAGGTTTAAGCACATTCGGCAGCGATACGCCGGTTGTTTTTCGCAGCGCGGTTCCGCAAGGTTACGCCGTTGTCGGAAACAGACCGTCAAGTTCGATGGATACCGACAAACAAGTTGCCGTAAGCGCGCCTGTAAGTTCGACTTTTGAAGTGCCGCTGCTCGGCGTTCCCAGCTTCAGCGGAAAAACCACTGAAACCAGAATTAATTTTACAGGCGATTTGCAGGGACTAAAAGGAAAAGCGTATATCAAAGCGCGCAAAGACGGAACGGCGCAGATAAAAATGCGTTTTGACGATTTGAAAATGGCGCCGAAAGAAAAACGTTATGTTTTGTGGGTAGTTTCGCCGGAAAAAACATACACGAAAATCGGACAGGTAATCAATACCGGCGCGCGTCAGGAAGGCGAAATTCGCGGCGAAACGGCTTTGAAGGATTTCGGTCTATTCGTAACGGTTGAAGACGCCGATGTTATGCAGCCGACCAGCACGATGTATTCGACATTCTCCGTCGGCAGATAAACAAATCGAGTTGAACTAAAGATAAGCGGCAGGTTTTGGAAAAACCTGCCGCTTTTTTGTTTTATGGGTTGTAGAAATTACTTTAAATTTCTTGAATTATCATCAACTGAAATTTCCGAGATAATGGGTTGTCGATTTTTTGTAATTAAACCGAATGATTTTCCCGCGTCGGTTAATTCGACTTCGGATGAAAGCACACGCGAAACTCGTTTCGGAAGAAGCATCGGCGCGAGTTTCGCAATCGAACCGGCAAGCGCGACAATATCGCCACCGCCCGACCAGTGTTCACGAACGATTGATTCGTCGGTTTTATTCAACAACCTTAAAAGCGTCAAAACAACCAGATAAGCGTCGTCAACCTGCCCGATGAACGGAATCACGTCGGGAATAAAATCGAGCGGCATAATGACGTAGAGAATCGCGCCCGCCACCAAAACTTTTTCCGTCGTCGGCACGCGCCCGTCTTTCAGAAGTTTGCCCAGCAGCTTAAACATATTCGGCAGAAACATCAGAAAACCCTTCATTCTATCTTTGAGTTCGGCTTTTTCCCGGCGCGTCGGTTTTCCGGTTTTTGTCGTTTGCATTTCGCTCATTTTATTTCGCTCCATTATTTTTAATCTGTTTCAGTTTAATGAATAACAAGTGGTTTGTCATTTATTATCTAATGTTTATAACCCAAAATTCTTCCGTCCGAACTTGATAAATGTTAAATGATGAATGATAAATGACAAGTATGATACTCGAAAAAATCAGACGGCGCGCCGCGACGAATTTACAGCATATCGTTTTACCCGAAGGCGAAGATGCGAGAACGATTCGAGCGGCGGAAATATGCGCCCGCGAGCGAATCGCAAAAATTACAATCGTCGGCGACGAAGAAAAAATTCGCCGGACGGCGCAAAGTTCCGGCGCGAATTTAAACGGCGTGGAAATTCTCGACCACCTGAAATCGAATGATTTCGGCAAAGTCGCAACCTTTTATCACGAACTGCGCCGCGCCAAAGGCGTAACGCTCGAAGAAGCTGAACAAACCGTTAAAGACCCGCTTTATTTCGGAAATTTGCTTGTCAAACTCGGAAACGCGGACGGTTCGGTTGCCGGCGCGACGAACACGACAGCGCATACAGTCGCGGCGGCGCTGCGCTGTATCGGCGTGCGCGAAGGTTTCAAAACCGTTTCGAGCTTTTTTTTAATGGTCGTTCCCGATAGAAAATTCGGACACGCGGGCGCGATGATTTACGCCGACTGCGGCGTCGTCATTGACCCGAACGCCGCCGAACTCGCCGAAATCGCCATCGCTTCAGCCGATTCCTGTCTGGCGCTTCTGCAAGTCGAACCGAAAGTCGCGATGCTTTCATTCTCGACAAAGGGAAGCGCCAAACATCATTTAATAGATAAAGTCGTCGAAGCGACAAAAACCGTCCGCGCCCGTTTCCCCGACCTGGAAATCGACGGCGAACTCCAAGCCGACGCCGCGCTTATCCCAAGCGTCGCCGCCTCGAAAGCAAACGGCTCAAGGGTTGCCGGACAAGCCAACGTCTTGATTTTCCCCGACTTAAATGCCGGGAACATCGCCTACAAATTAACCGAAAGATTAACCGATGGGACGGCAATCGGACCGATTCTGCAAGGTTTGGACAAACCGTGCAACGATTTATCGCGCGGCTGTAAAGCGGAAGATATTGTTGACGCGGTAGCAATTACGGCAGTTCAATCGCAGGCGAGAAAAGTTTGATATTTAGTGGATTAACTAATACCGAAGTTATTCGCATAGTAATCTTAAATGCGAAACGGTTATACGTTTTTAGGGAAACTGTAATAAAAATTCTCTTTTCTGAATTATCTATTCAATCTTCTCATTTGTTTGAGCAGAATGTCGGCGTGTTTTTTCGGAGCGTCGATGTTTTTCAAAATGATTTTTCCGCCGGTTTCGCTGGCGTTATCGACAATTAAATCGCCGAAACCGAGCATTCTCTGCGGAACGGTCGCTGCGACCGTTACATCCTGAATCGAGCGGAGCG
>JALZOE010000398.1 GCA_030857325.1 Acidobacteriota bacterium | reverse complement strand
AATTGCTCTGATACCGGGAGTGCGGGCATCTCTGCCCGCAAAGATTGCGCGAGCAATCTGAAGAAGCCTGATAAAATTACGACGTTGAAGTTTATCAAACTTTTGTGAACGCCAAAGCGCGTTCAAGGCGGACAAGATGCCTACGCTCCCGGTGCAAATCGAATTAGCCGGTTTCCGTTTTATTTCTACTCCTGATTCGCATAATTTGTTTTTCTCTCGCGTGTTTCGCGGGCAATTTTAATTTTTTGTGAGAGAAATCCAGGAAATTCTCAAAAAAAAATCGCAGTTTTCGCCTGACGAAAAAGCTGTTCTGGCGACTGTCGTTGACGTTCAAGGTTCGAGTTACCGGCTTCCGGGCGCGAAAATGCTGATTTGCGAAACGGGCGAAACTTACGGCACGGTTTCGGGCGGTTGTCTCGAAGCCGATGTTTTGGAACGGGCGAAAAAGGTTTTGCAGACAAACAAGCCGGAAATTTTCGTTTACGACACGACGACGAATGACGACTCGATTTTTGCGCTCAATATGGGCTGTCGCGGCGTGATTCGGATTCTGCTCGAACCGCTTTCGACGACAAACGAATTGGCGGCGTTCTGGCAAAACTGTTTTGAGAAACGCGGACGCGGGGCGATTGCCACTTTAATTTCGACAACAACTGAAAAATCTTATCTCGTCGGCTTGATTCGGATATTTATCCGCGAAGAACAGACCGGCGTTTTACTCGGCTCGAATTATCCGCCGGAACTCGCAGGCGATTGTTTAGACGCGATAAATAAAGGCATTTCTCAATCGAAAAGTTACGGAACGGCAGACGGCGCGGACGAATTTTTTATCGATGTCGTCAAACCGCCGTTAAATTTTTTAATTTTCGGCGCGGGCGTGGACGCCGTTCCGCTGGTCGAGGCGGCAAAAAATCTCGGCTGGCGCGCGACGGTCATCGACCATCGCGCCGCTTTCGCAGCGGGTGAAAGATTTCCCGCAGCCGACGAAATTATCATAACGCGCCCGGAGAATCTCGCCGGAAAACTGACGATTGACAAAAACACGGTCGCCGTCGTGATGACGCACAATTACGAACACGATAAAAATATCTTAAAGTTTTTGTTAAATTCAAACGCGCCTTACGTCGGCGCACTCGGACCCAAACGGCGGGCGGAAAACATTTTGCGCGAATGGCGCGCGGCGGGCGAAGATTTCTCCGGCGAGCAATTAAATAAACTTTACGCGCCCGTCGGTTTAGACATCGGCGCGGACACGCCCGAAGCGATTGCGCTTTCCATCGTCGCCGAAATCCAAAGCGTGTCAGCAAATCGTTCAGGCGGATTTTTGCGCGAGCGAAAGGGTTCGATTTATAACCGCGATGCCGACGACTAAACAAAAAATAGGCTGTATAATTCTCGCCGCCGGCGATTCGACGCGGATGAACAGCGAAGCCAAACAATTGCTTGAATTTCGCGGCAAAACTCTTTTGCGGCGCGCGGCGGAAACGGCAATCGAGGCGAATTTTGACCGAATCGTCATCGTTCTCGGTTCAATCGCCGAAGAATTGAAAAAAGAAATCGATGATTTGCCGGTTCAAATTGCGGTTAATAAAAATTGGGAAACGGGAATGAGTTCGTCAATCAAAGTCGGGCTTTCGGCGTTTTCAAACGGAGAAAATATCGATGCCGTCGTCGTGACGCTCTGCGACCAGCCGCTGGTTTCGGCAAAAATTTTGCGCGAGCTTGGCGAAACTTTTGCCGAAACCGGAAAATCGATTATCGCCTGTCGATATGCGGAAACAATCGGCGTTCCGGCTTTGTTTGCGCGAGTGGTTTTCGACGATTTAATGGATTTGCGGGAAGACGAAGGCGCAAAAAAAGTAATCAAAAAATACGAAGCCGAAACCGCCGTAATCCTCGCGCCCGAAGCCGCTTTCGATGTCGATACCGCGCAGGATTATGAAAAACTTAAAATTATTTTATGAAGAAAAGACATTTTCGATTGATATTTTTTACGCTCGATGTACCGGCAATCGCCGCTGTTTTAGAGACGTTATAAATACCGCAAAATGACTGGGAGCGCGAGCCTCTTGTCCGCATTGAGCGACCGAGCGCGAACGATAAACCTTTTATGAAACGTCGCGTTTAAATAACTCGATTTGACGCCGCTCGCGCGCCGTGTGCGGGCAAGATGCCCGCGCTCCGACTGTTTTGCTTTTTTAATTATGGAAATTTTTACTCTTGATTCGCATAAGGAAAACGTTTTGACCACGCCGCTGCCTTCGGTCGAAGGAATCAATCCGAGTTATAAATGGCTTCCGGCGGGTTCGTGGGAAACCGTTTTTGATTTTTTGCGGCAGCAGTTTCCCAATGTCGAAAAAGCCGTCTGGCTGGCGCGGATGGCAAAGGGCGAAGTCGCCGATGAAAACGGGACGCGCATCAATGCGAAAAGTCCGTATCGTCCGGGAGCGTGTATTTTCTACTACCGCGAACTCCAATCGGAGCGGAAAATTCCGTTCGCCGAATCGATTATCTACCGGGACGAACACATTCTCGCAGCCGACAAACCGCATTTTTTGCCCGTCATTCCTTCCGGGCGATTTCTGCGCGAGACGCTTCTCGTCCGTTTGAGAGCAAAGGAAAGTTTGGAACATATCGTTCCGCTTCACCGCCTCGACCGTGAAACGGCGGGAATCGTTTTGTTTTCGGTAAATCCTTTGACCAGAGGCAATTACGCAGCACTTTTTAACGACCGGAAAGTTCAAAAAGTTTACGAAGCAATCGCCGGAAGCCGTTCCGATTTGGATTTCCCGACGACGCGGCGCAGCCGGATGACGGCGGGAGAGCCTTTTTTTCGTATGAAGGAGATTGACGGCGAGCCGAATTCGGAAACGCGCATCGATATAATCGAAAAAAGAAACGGCGTCAACTTATATCGATTAAACGCCGTTACGGGCAAAAAACATCAAATTCGCGTGCATCTGGCGGCGCTCGGCATTCCCGTTCTCAACGATAAATTTTATCCCGAAGCGAGCGCGGCGGGCGAAGACGATTTTGCCAACCCGCTCAAGCTGCTGGCGAAATCGATTTCCTTTCAAGACCCGCTGACCGGGCGCGCGCGACATTTTCAAAGCGTGAGAAAACTTTAGAACCGTTTGTTTAGAGAGGCACTTCTTTTAATTGGCTGTTATAGCGTATTAAAATCAAACTGTTAAGATAATCGGCGGCAAACAGTAGAACATTTTATAAAATCAGGTCAAAATTTAATATGAGTAAACACACAATCACATTGATTCCGGGCGACGGCATCGGACCGGAAATCGTCGCGGCGACCGTCAGAATAATCGAGGCTTCGGGCGTCGATATTGAATGGGAAACGCAGATTTTAGGCGCGCAGGCGCTGGAAAAATTCGGCACGACGATGCCTGAGACGGCGACCGATTCGATTATCAGAAATAAAGTCGCGCTCAAAGGTC
>JALZOE010000397.1 GCA_030857325.1 Acidobacteriota bacterium | reverse complement strand
GGTGAAATCAGACCGAGAAAAATCGCCGCAATCAAAACCGATGAAATAAATTGTTTCATTTTGAAATGTTTTCGCGAAATTACGCTTTGTTTGAGCGACGAACCGAAAGAAAGGTTGCGCCGCGCGCTTTTTCTTTTTTTATATTTTTCAAAGCGGCAAAAAATTTTGGTTTGCGCTTTTGCCGCTTTCTGAACGCCCGAAATCGTAAAATCTTGCACCGGCAATTTTTGCGAAGCAATCTTTTTAGACAATGATTTAATGATTTGCGGAATTTGTTTTCTTTAAACGAAATCGAAAACGGATGGAAAAATTAAATTCGGTTTTTCGGTTTGTAAGTAGTAGGACAATTTCACATCAATCTAAAAAACTACTTTTTACAACAGCTTTATCCGTCATCTTGTTTATAGTAGGCAAGTTAAACACCAGAACAAATGTTTTGCGGTAAAAAGAAATTGTTTGAGCCTTAAGAAATCAGACTTTCAATTTTCTAAATACCTCAAAACTTTTGTCCACCTGCTTAGCTACTAAACAATTAGGTTAAAATAAAATTGTCCGACTACTTAGTTCGGGCAAATCAAACTTTTACAGCCGAGCCGATTGCTTCGTCCAGATGCCGGAAACCTTTTTCGCGCAAGATTTTCGCCAATCCGAAATTTACGTCGCGGGCGAATGTGAAACCTTGATAGACAAATCCCGTGTAGCTTTGCAGAAGCGACGCGCCCGCCGCGATTTTCTCGAACGCGTCGGCGGCGCTGAAAATTCCGCCGACGCCGACGACGGTGAGTTTTCCTTTCGAGATTTTATAAATTTGCCCGACGACTTCGTTCGAGCGATTTTTGAGAGGTTTCCCGCTCAAACCGCCCACGCCGATTTGTTCTATTTCAGATTTGTCGGTTTGCAGATTATTTCGCGCAACGGTTGTATTCGTCGCGATTATTCCGGCGAGATTCAGCCTAAGCGCAATATCGACAATCGCTTCGATTTCCGCCGTGCTTAAATCGGGCGCGATTTTAACCAGCAGCGGCAGCGATTTTTGATTTTTTATATTTAATTCCGAATTTCTTTTTTGCAGCGCGCCGAGCAGTTGTTCGAGATTTTCCGCTTTTTGAAGTTCGCGTAAATTCGGCGTGTTCGGGCTGGAAACATTGACGGCGACATAATCGGCGATTGCGTGCGCCGCGTCGAAACTTTTTAAATAATTTTCAATCGCCGCGTCGTTGGAAACATTTTTATTTTTGCCGATATTGACGCCGAGAACGCACGCCGGATTTATTTTCTTCAGTCTTTCGACAACTTTGAAAATTCCTTCGTTGTTAAAACCGAGCCGATTTACAAGCGCGTCGTCTTCGGGCAATCTGAACATTCGCGGTTTCGGATTTCCCGCCTGCGCTTCAAACGTAACCGTTCCGACTTCGACAAAACCAAAGCCCAAAGCCGCAAGCTGATTGACGACTCGCCCGTTTTTATCAAAACCGGCGGCGACGCCGAGCGGATTTTTAAACGTCAAACCAAAACGCTCGATTTCGCCGAATCGGTCGCATCGAAATTTTTCGGCAAGAAAATCCCGCGCTCGTTTTGAGTCCAAACCTTTTTCGAGCGTTTTGATTCCGAATTCGTGCGCGGTTTCAGCCGGAACGCGAAACAGCAGCGGGCGGATTATTGATTGGTAAAAAGACATTCAGGCGGAAAATTCGATTAGATTATAAAGTTCTTCGAGCGCGATTTCGCATTCAATAGATTCGAGGCGCAACACGGATTCCAAACTCGCAAATTCCGTTTTCGCCCACTCGCCGTCGGCTTGTTTTTCAAAACGCTCGATTAACGGCTTGTCCTGCGAAATCAAAACGTAATCGGTCAGAGTTTCGATGCCGTTGATATACCGCAAAAACTTTTCGCCCCGGTCGTAATGCTCGGTCGAAGGTGAAAGAACTTCAAAAATCACTGCCGGATTCAGCAGAACATCGCCTTTCGTGTTGTGCAGAACAGGTTCGCCGCACACAATCGCCAAATCGGGATAAGAAAATAAACCCTGATTATTGGTCGCAATTTTCATATTCGGCGAAAAACCGCGACAGCGTTTCCCGCGTATCTGGCTGCCGACGATTATGTATAAATTAAAACAAATCGTGCTGTGGCGCGGGCTTTCGCCAGCCATCGCGTAGACCGTGCCGTCGAGAAATTCGTGTCTTTCCTTTGAAAGCCGTTCAAAATCCAGATAATTTTTAATCGTAAAAATCGGATGAGTTTTTGCCAGTGGCATAATTTAATTTTCGGTTCGTTTTAAGATTCGCGAGCGGTTTTATTTTAATTGAAACAACCCGAATTTGAAACTTTTAATTGTCTGCTTTGAACTTTCGGGCGGTCTTTGTTACGATTTGCCCAAAGATATGGCGGACGAAATAAATTTAATCGAAAAATCGAGAATAATGGACGGCGCGCGAATGAAAAGGGCGTTATCGCGTTTGGCTTCGGAGATTGTTGAAGAAAATCCGGGCGCGAAGGATTTATATCTGGTCGGCATACGGCGGCGCGGCGTGCCGATTGCCGAACGCCTGCGCGATAAAATCGAAGAACTCGAAGGCGTCGCGCCGACGTTCGGCATTCTCGACATCACACTTTACCGCGACGATTTATCGACCGTCGGCGCAAATCCGATTGTTAACCGAACCGAACTCGACACCGACATCGAAGACAAAAACATTATCTTAATCGACGACGTTCTCTACACCGGCAGAACCATCCGCGCCGCGCTCGACCAGCTAATGGATTTCGGACGCCCGCGCAAAGTCCAACTGGCGGTTTTAATCGACCGCGGCAGAGAACACCGCGAGCTGCCGATTCAATCGGATTTCACCGGCAAAGTCGTGCCGACGAAAAAAAGCGAGATTATTAAAGTAATGCTCAAGGAATACGACGACATTGAAGCCGTCGGGATTTTTGAACGCCCGTGAAATTTGAAATCGTCAGCCGAATATCGCAAATTGAAATTATTGCCGCCGGAAATTCGATTCGCGTTTTATCTTCGCTCAATAAAAGATACGGTAAAGGACGATGGCGCAAGAAAAAAGGGGTTGCAAATGTTAAACTTCAAGACGAAAGCGTTCGTCTTGCCGAAATTCATTGGTATGAAGCGCACGGCATCGGCAAAAGAGATATAAAAATTAAATTTCCTTTTTTAGATTGAAGTTTATGAATAAAGAAACAATTCAATTTGTCGTTTGTCTTAATAACGAAGGTTTTTTGGCTTCGCTCGAAATCGGCAAACTTTATCAAATCATTCCCGACGCCGACGCCGAAAAAATCGGCGGTTTGCGCGTCATCGACGAAGACGGCGAAGATTATCTGTATGACGCCGAGATGTTCTGCCCGCTTCAAGTGCCGCCGATTGTCGCCCAAACTCTTATTTCAGTTTCAAAGCAAGGTTAAACGCCTTGTTTTTTGTATTTGAAATGAACAAACCG
>JALZOE010000396.1:2428-3464 GCA_030857325.1 Acidobacteriota bacterium | reverse complement strand
ACATACCAGCCGCAGAGCCGGAGTTCTGCTGCTGCATAATTTTATCGGCGACTGGTTCGCCGTCTGTTTCGACAAAAACAAATCCGACACCAGAGATTTTCACGCCGGGCGAATGTCGAACGTCAAACTAACCGGTGAAACCTTCGAGGCGCCAGCCGGCTGGAACGCCGAGGAGTATTTGAAAACCGGATTTTATATGATGCGCGGCGGCAGGCTGGTCAACGTCGAGATACATTTCGACGAGTTTCAGGCGCAGTGGATTCGCGAGCGGCAGTTCTTTCACCCGGACGAGCAGCGCGAAGACTTGCCGGATGGCAGTCTGCGCCTCTCATTCAGAATCGGCGAGAAAGGACTTGAAGCCGTCGCCCGCTTCTGTCTGACTTATGCCGGACACTGCCGGGCCGAAAAGCCCGAAAAGCTCAGGGAAATAGTAAAAGAAAAACTACTGAAAGGATTGAGTCTGCACTAATGAAAAACGAAACAGAATACCTCGCGCATCTGGAAAACAGCGAACTGAAACAGCCGCATATTTTGCGCGAGCATCTTTCGTGCGTTGCCGAACTTGCCGAAAAATTTATCCGCGAAGCCAACCCGCAGCTCGGTGAAGCGACGCGCTGGGCGGGACTGCTGCACGATTTAGGCAAATATCGAATTGAGTTTCAGGATTATCTGCGCGGGCGACGCGAAAGCGGCTATGAAACGCATCACGCGGTTTACGGCGCTGCACTGGCTTATCTGCTCGCCCAAAAATCCAAGAGCCAGAGCTGGATTGCGGTCGCCTTTGCGATTGCCGCACATCACGCTGGGCTACATAACTCGCAGGGTGATGGCAGTTTGAACGGACTCGTCAAAAATCCTAATTACAAGATTTTTGGCGACACTGCAATTCTTGAAAACTTACGTTCCAAATTTGAATCGGAAAACGGAAGCGTCAAAATTCCCGAAAGTTTGTCGAACGTCGAATTCGTCGGCGCTGATAAATTAAAAATGGAAATGGCAACCAGAATGATTTTTTTGAGCCTGGTTGACGCAGACT
>JALZOE010000396.1:0-2418 GCA_030857325.1 Acidobacteriota bacterium | reverse complement strand
CGACACCGAAAAACATTATCAAAACGGTCAGGAACGCGCACCGCTGAAATTAGACGAGAAACTTTTGCAAAGTTTGCTGGAGAAACTGGAAGCGGCGCGGCTGAAAAAAGTTGAAGAAGCAAAAGCGAAAAATGCTGATGAAAAACTGGTCGAAATTCGCAATTCGATTTACGCAAACTGCCTGCGAAAAGCCGTCGAATTGCCGGGATTTTTCAGCCTGACCGTACCGACAGGCGGCGCGAAAACTCTGGCGGCGATGGCGTTCGCGCTTCGGCACGCACTCGCGCACGATTTGCGACGCGTCATTGTCGTCATTCCGTATCTTTCGATTATCGAGCAGAACGCCAAAGATTACCGCGAAATCTTCGGCGCGGATGTCGTCATCGAAAATCATTCGTCAGTCGTCATTAAGGAAGAAGATAAATCGAGCGATTTTGACGAAAGGCGCAATCCGCTCGCGCTCGCGGCTGAAAATTGGGACGCGCCCGTTATCGTGACGACGAGCGTGCAGTTTATCGAATCGCTTTTCTCCCATAAGCCTTCGCGCTGCCGCAAGCTCCACAACATCGCCCGTTCGGTCGTCATCTTCGACGAAGTGCAAACCTTGCCCGCCAAACTGCTCGAACCGCTTTTCAGCGTCTGGCGCGAGCTTCGGGACAATTACGCGGTTTCGTTCGTTTTCTCGACCGCCACGCAGCCCGCCTTCAGGAAAAACGAAACGAATTTCAAGAACGGTTTCGGCGCGAATGAAATGCGCGAAATTACCGACGATACGGACGAGATTTTCAAAAGCCTGAACCGCGTCGAATACCATTTCGAGCATTTTCAAAAACCGCGCTCGTGGTCGGACATCGCTTCAGAAATGCTCGACGAACGGCAGATTTTGTGCGTCGTCAACACGCGCAGACACGCTTTCGAGTTATGGAACGAATTAAATCGACAAAAAAATGAAAATAATTCTTCCGGTTCGGGCGACGCGGCGACATTTCATTTATCGTCGGCGATGTGCGCCGAGCATCGGCTGGGGATGATCGAAACTATCAAGCGAAAATTAAAAAACGGCGACGAATGCCGCGTCGTCTCCACGCAGCTCATCGAAGCGGGCGTCGACCTCGATTTTCCCTTTCTGTTCCGCGCTGCCGCGCCGCTCGACTCAATCGTCCAAGCCGCCGGACGCTGTAACCGCGAAGGCAAATTAACCAAAGGGCGCGTCGTGATTTTTACGCCTGCCGACAATAAACTTCCGCCGGGCGATTATCGAGCCGCGACGGACATTGCCTGCTCAATTTTGGGAAACATCGAAAAGGAAGATTTAGCGACCAAATACGAGATTTTCGGCAATTACTTCAAGCGTGTTTATCAAATGACGTTGAAGCGGGTGGCGGGGCGGCGGACGCGACGCAGAGAAATATGCTGGCTTTGCGCGACGTGGAATATATCGTTTCGGCGGAAATTCGTTTGAGCGAAATCGGAAGGCGCAGCGGCAATCCGATTTTGAAATACACGGAAGAAGCGAAACGGCGTATAAAGTCGGGCAAATGTTTTCATCGTCCGGCGCTCGGCGTTCGTGAATTTTCGGCGGATTTCGATTTGGTGGAAAATTTAGCCGATTTTGCGCCGGAAAATGTTTGGAACGAAAATTTAGGCTTAATGCTTTACGACGTTTTCGCTCCCACCGAACGCGCCGCCGGTTTCAAATTCGTTCACGACGAAAATTCTGCCGATGTGGAAACGCCGGTTTTATCATCATCAGCCAAAAAGCCGAAAGCGAACAAAAATCAAGCTCCGACCGACGGTGTTTTGGTTAATCCGTCGGCTTCATTTTTTCTGGGTGAAATTAAAGATTCGGTGATGGACTGCCACCCGGGACGGGTTTCGATAATTTACAAAAACGGAGGCGCAAACTGATGCTCTTACAAGCCCTGAACGAATTTTACGCGCGCGCGACGAAGCCGGATGAACACGGCGATGTTTTGATTGAAGAAGCGGCGTTCAATCAAAAATACGTGCGCTGGATTATTCCGCTTAAAATCGACGGGACGCTCGAAGGCGGTGGTTTAATCGAAAATCCCGAAATAAAAAAAGGCGGCGTCGCGTTCAGCCTGCCGAAAACCAATCGCCCGAAAGTGGCTGGCGGCGTCGCCGAATTTTTGTGGGAAGGACTCGAAGCGATTTTTAATTTGAAGGTTGATATGGAAGCGGTCGAGCCGAACGAGAAAAAACGCCTTTCGCAGGATAACAACCGGTTGGCGAAATTCGATGATTACTGGCGGCAAATCGAAGCCGCGCGCGACGCAAGCGATTCAAGGCTGCTCGAAACGGTTTTGAAATTTCGTGAAAATTACGTTTCCGCCGACGCGCCGCCGTTTTTGCGCTGGGGAAGTTTGAAAGAAGGCGAAAAACCGGCGTGGCTCGTCA
>JALZOE010000054.1 GCA_030857325.1 Acidobacteriota bacterium | reverse complement strand
GTCATACAGGAAAAAATTCACGCTCTGCCGCCGGTTAAACAGGCGAAGGTTTTGGCGTTTGTCGAAGATTTGGAACACGAAGAAATTGAATCGAACCGCACGGCAAAGCCCGAAAAAACCGAAGAAGAAAAACGGCAGGGACGGCTCGCGCTAATTGGAATTGCTCGCGGACGAAAGGATTTATCACAAAGCGTTGATGAAATACTTGCCGAAGGTGCGAACAAACGCGAAGGCTGGAGTTTGCCGTGAACGAGAAATCGCTTTTCGACACGGGCTTTTTGTTGGCGATTCTCAATATCGAAGACGAGCTTCACGAATCGTGTGCCGCCGCATACGAAAACGAAAATCGCGCCGCTTTGCCCGAAGCGGTCATACCCGAATTGGCTTATTTGGTTATGCGCGACCTCAGTTATCAAGCATTGGTAAAGTTTTTGCGTTCCGTCGCGGCGGGCGATTTCAGGCTTGTTCCGACCGAATTACAGGATTTGGAACGTGCCGCCGAAGTTTTGGAAAAATATGCCGACAGCAAAGTCGATTTTGTCGATTGCGTGATTGTGGCGATTGCCGAACGCTTGAATATCGAACGCATTTTAACGGTTGACCGGCGACATTTTAATTTGTTTCGCCCGCGTTATTGCGACGTTTTTGAGATTGTTCCTTAGAAGGAAGAAATTATGAACATAAATTTTATGAGATTGAAGATTTTCGCTGTCGCGCTTTTCGTTTTCGCATTGGCGGCGACACCGATTTTTGCACAAAAACGCGGAAAAAATATGCCGAAAGCGGCGCAAAATAATATGAAATCAGCCGATACGTCGAATGTTTTTCTGCCTAGTAAATCGCCGCTCGTCTCCTTGCGCGTTCAGTTTTTGACAGGCTCAATCGATGACCCGCGAGGCAAAGAAGGTTTGGCGAGTTTGACCGCCGCGATGCTGGCGAACGGCGGCTCGAAAAACTTGACGTATGACGAAATCGTCGCGCAGTTTTACCCGATGGCTGCCGGTTTCGGCTGGCAGTCGGACAAGGAAATGACGACGTTTGTCGGTCAGACGCACGTTGACAACATCGATAAATATTACGGCTTGGTGCGTCAAATGCTGCTCGAACCCGGATTCCGCGAGGAAGATTTTAATCGGCTGAAACGCGACCATATCAACTTTTTGAAAACCAGTTTGCGCGAAGGCAACGACGAGGAACTCGGCAAGGAACGACTTTACAATATCATCTACGCCGGTCTGCCTTACGAGCATCATTCGATGGGCAAAATCTCGTCGTTGGAAAAGTTGACACTACAGGACGTAAAGGATTTTTACGCAAAAAATTACACGCGGGCGAATCTGGTTTTAGGACATTCGGGCGGCTTCGACCAGAAATTTTCCAACAAAATCGCCGCCGATTTCGCTAAATTGCCGAAAGGCGCGAAGACGACCGGAAAAATCGGCGCGCCGAAGCTCGAAGGCGGAACGAAGATTGATATTGTCCAGCGCGAAACCAGAGCGACGGCGATTTCGCTCGGTTTTCCGATTGCGGTCAATCGTTCGATGGGCAAGGAATACGCCGCGCTCGCGCTCGTCGCTTCGTATTTCGGACAGCATCGTTCTTCAAACAGCTATCTTTACGGGCAATTGCGCGAAAAACGCGGGCTTAATTACGGCGATTACGCTTACTATCGAATATTTCCCGCGCGGAATGTATCAATTTCAGCCCGATCCGAATCTGGCGCGGAAACAGCAGATTTTTCAAATCTGGATTCGTCCCGTCGAGCCGCAGAACGCGCATTTCGCATTGAGAGCCGCGCTTTATGAATTTAACAAACTCGTCGAAAACGTTTTAGACCAAAAGACGTTTGAGGAGACGCGCGACTTTTTGACCAAATACGTCAACATTTCAACGCAGACCAAAGACGCCGAACTCGGCTACGCGCTCGACAGCAAATTTTACGGCATTCCGAATTATAACCGGTATATAAAGGATAATCTGTCAAAACTGACTTTGACGGACGTGAACAACGCCATCAAAAAACATTTCGGCAGCGCCGACGCGATGCGCATTGTGATGATTACGAAAGACGCAGAAAATTTGCGTAACGCGATTGTCGGCAACGCGCCTTCGTCCGATTTCCTACAACACGCCGAAACCGGCGGAGATTATCGAAGAAGACAAAAAGATTCAATAATTACGCATCGCCGTTCGCCCGCAGGACGTAATTATCACACCAATCGGACGCGTGTTTGAATAAAAAGGACAGTGAATTTAAATTATTCACTGCCGAGTATTGCGCGCAGAAAAACCGGAAAAAAGCTAAAAACTTCGTCTGAACAGGTATGACGCGCGGATGAAAAATGTTCGGCTGTTACGCTCGAAACGCGGTTCTAATTGTCCGGTGTACGGGTTGAAACCGTTGTAATTGAAATTGTCGTTATAACCGACGTAAACGGCAGTTCCCGGATTCGGATTCCAGCCTAAAAGCATCTGCCCGCTGGCATTTGAATTAAGCGAATCGTAATCCCAGCGAACGCGCGCGAAAGTAAAGCGCGTGAATTGATAAGTCGAGCGCAGAGTGAAAATATTTGAATCGAAGGCGGCGCGTCCCGTATCTTTGCGCGTCAGATGACTTTTGCTGTATTCGAGCGAAACGCGCAGCGGGTTAATCGGTTTCAAGTTAATTTCCGCGCCGATGTCGTATTGACGCCCCGTGCCGGGGTCTTGTCCGGGAAAACGCGGCTCGATGTTTGTCGGGTCGGTCGGATTTACCGCCAATCGCTGCCGATATTCGGCAAAATCGATTTGGTAATTGACGAAAGCGCCGGAGACGCGCGGGAAACGGTCGCCGCCGCCGAAATCGAAATCGAGCGCGTTGTTGGTAAAACCGGCAAAAACGCCGAACGAAACTTTTTTAGTCGGCGAGCTGTTTAGATTTGCGCTCGCGTATTGCTGCCACGCCGAGCGCTCCGAATCGCCGAAAAACGCGCCGTTCGCTCTCGTCAAAGAACGCTTTAACCCAAATTCTTTTTCAAAAACGCGCTCGTAGGAAATGCCGGTTCCAAAACTGGCGCGGGTATTGCGCTGAAAGCTGAAGCCGAAATTTGAACCGACGCCGAAATCCTGCGCGCGTCCCTGCCAATCGTAATTTGTCGAAATCGACGGTCGCCAGTCGAAACGAATAATTTTTCCTTTCGGATTCGGTTCGGTGCTTAATCGCCCGGCGAACACGGCGCGATTGGTATTCGTCCGGCGTGTAAATCCGGCGTCGGCGCGGTAATCTTTTGTTTTTCCGCTCGCCTCAATATAAAAGCCGCGATTTTTTTCCGTGTAATCCAAATTCCAAACATAGCCCAAGCCGTTGCCGGTGCGGTATCGGTTAAACGGACTGCCGCTGACCGTAACGCCGCCGAAGCTGCCGCCGCCGCAGATTTCGCGGTTGCGCCGCGCTTGAAACTGTTCGAGCGACGGTTCAAATTCCGAATTGAAAAAACACCGGCGCGAAGTCGTGCCGACAATCTGAAACTGCGAAGTCATCTGCGGGCTGACCTTAAATCGCCCGTCAAAACCGCCCAAAACATTGCGCTGTTCGGGAAAGCCGCGGTATGTGCCGAAAAATCCAACGTTGTTTTCCCTGCCGAAATCTCGCTTGACGCGGATGACGCCGAACAGCGCGTTTTTGTCGAGAAATTCATCGACGCGCGGACGAATTGACGGGTCGTTGCGGTCGTCTTCTTCATAATTGCCGGGCGCGTTGTCGGACGCGAAAAGAACTCCGAACGAAGTTTTGCCGATTTTGCCCGTTAATTTCGCGGCAATGTCCGGGTCGATAATCGTCCGCGAATAAAAAACCTGGAGCGGCGATTGGAAAATCTCCGAACCTTCGAGAAAAAACGGTCGTTTTTCCTGAAAGAAAATCGGAAAACGCTGGTTTGCCGAAACGACGGGCGCGTCGGCTTCTATTTCCGCGAAATCGGGATTGTAAGCCGCGTCCAAAGTTACGTTCGGCGTGACGTTGAGCTTGAAATTAACGCCGATGTCCTGGTTTATCGGCTGGTTGACGAATCTGCCGCGGTCGAGCAGCGAACCGCCGGGATTTGTTGCCGGATTGTTTAGAATATAACGCGGAATCGAGCGAAAACGCCGCCCGGTTTCGCCGATTGTAACGCTCGGCACGATTTCCAGCGTGCGCTCGGTTTTTATCTCGTCAAGCCCGGCGAGTTTGCCGTGTTTAATCAAAACACCGGAGACGTTGCGGTCGTCCGGCATCCACGAATTAAACTCGTCGTTAAGACGGTCGATGTTGCGCCCGGCGTTAAAACCCCAGAGTTTTCCTTTGCCCGCCGAATAACGCAGCGATTTAAACGGAATTTTGACTTCGACCGACCAGCCCCAATCTTCGATAACGCCTTTGGATTCCATCACAATATCGACGGAGAAATCCGCGCCCTGACCTTCGGTGAAAATTCCGTCCTGCTGAATGCCGAGCGGATTAAAACCCAAAACGTAAGCGCGCCGCCGGTCGTTATAGGTGTCGAGCCAGACGCGCACGTTGTCTTCGCCGAAAACATCGTCGCGCTTGGCGAGCGTTGCTCGAATTTTGTCCTTTTCGTCCCAGCATTTAAAGGCGATATACAGATTTTTTTCGTCGTAGCCGAGCATTACTTCGGTCGGCTTTGACGCCGGAACATTATCGGCGGGCGAAGTCTGTATAAAATCCTTCAAAACCTGCGCGGTTTTCCAAACTTCGTCGTCGAGCTTTCCGTCAATAACCGGTGGAGTGGAAAATTTGACGACGCGCACCGGATTTTTCTTTTCCGGCGGCAGATTAAAACGCGCCTTGCCGCTCGGCTCGGTCGGCGGCGCGTCGGTCGCTTCTCTTTTCGCCGCGCCTCTCGTCGTGTTCGGCGAATTTGCCGCCGGAGTTTGGTCGGAAACGGGCGCGGCGGTTTGATTGGTTTGCGCGTTTATGCCGACTGCAAAAAATATAACAGCCCAAAAAGCGTAAAACTTTTTCATATCTATCTTATGATTATTTAAAAAATGATTATTTGTAAAACCGGGAATGTTAAAATCGGGAAGCCCAAATAGTTTTATCCGCCATTTGACTAAAACGCAAAGTTAGTCGGAAAGTTTCAGCATTTGCGGGAAATGTATTTTACATTCCGGCGTATAAAACCGGTTTTTAACAGACATCTGCATTTCGCCTTCTTTTTTTTCTCGTTATGTTAGAATTTCGGTGTTTGAATCTCACGCCTTTTGAAAACAAATTGCAAAATAAACAAAGACAACAGTTTAGCTCGGTCGGACATCTGACCGATTTACTTTATAAACTCGATTTGGTAGTTTTATAAATTTGATTGGATAGCTATTTTTGCGGAGAATGAAATGAATCTAAAACGAACACGCTTACATATTCTGCACAAGCCGCGAGACTTGAGCGGAGAAGCAAAAACGGGCGTTTCTCTCCATTGTCATACTGAACACTCGAAGGAGATGCTGGAGTTCGTGCCGCACTACGCCGCCAAACTACCGATTATTTCTTTTTTCTGGAAAAGGGAACGCGTTAATTATCTGAAACGCGAAGGCAAATTTCCCGATTTTTCGACCGGCTACTGGTCGCCGCCGCTCACGGCATTAGAGGTTTATAATCTCGAAAAAGAACAGATTAACCGAATCGGACTCGACGGCATCGCGTCAATCAGCGACCACGACAGCATCGCCGCCAATCTGCAAATCAACGAAACGACGCCGAACGAGCAAGCGCCGATTTCAATGGAATGGACAGTGCCGTTTGAATACGGTTTTTTCCACGTCGGCGTGCATAATCTGCCGAAGGATTCAGCCGTCGAGTTGACGAAAACGCTGCTCGATTACACTTTTACAAAGGAAAATCACACGACCGAAAAACTCGACGAGATGTTTTCGATGCTCGACGCGATTCCCGGAGTTTTAATCGTTCTCAATCATCCGCTCTGGGACATCGAAATTGTCGGCAAAGAACGCCACGAAGCTCTGCTTAAAAACTTTATCAGGGAACACGGGCGCTGGATTCACGCGTTTGAAGTCAACGGCTTTCGCTCTTGGTCGGAAAATAAAGCCGTCATCGAAATGGCGGAAGCGCTTTCTATTCCGTTAGTTACGGGCGGCGACCGCCACGGCTGCAAACCGAACACGGTGTTGAATTTAACCAGCGCGAAAACTTTTTCGGAGTTTGCCGAAGAAATCCGCGTCGATAAGCGCGCCGAAATCGTTTTGATGCCCGAATACAGCCAACCGCTTCATTCGCGCCAGTTGCAGTCGTTTGCCGAAATTCTGCGTCATTACCCGGAATTTCCCGAAGGTCGCAGGAAATGGTTCGACCGCGTTCATTTCGACATCGAGGACGGACACGGCTTGCGCCCGCTTTCGGTTCACTGGGAATTCGGCGGTCCGGCGTGGCTGCGCGCCGCGGTTTGGACGCTCGGCGTTCTCGGACACGAGCGGATGCGTCCGGCTTTTCGGCTGGCGCGAGCAAAACACGACCGCGTGCCGAAGAATTTAGACAAAGCTAAATTTACGATTCCCGATTTAGAAGAATTAACCGTCAATCTGGCAAATTCGACCGGCGCGCCTTCGACCAATTCGGCAGTTTAGAAAGATTTTGTCGTAATTAAAAACATAAACGGTTATTGAAGGTGCAACCCCTTGTCCTCGCCCGCAAAGTTTCGATTATTTAACTTGAGCGGGCAGGAACAAGCCGTCGCTCCCGCAATCTTTATAACATCGAGCAATTTCTCGTTTACTTATTATCTTCTCCGTGAATAATCCTTTACGCATCGCATTTTTCCCCGATTCATTTCTCGAAGTCAACGGCGTTGCGATGACAAGCAATCGTCTGGTCGGATTTGTCCGAAGGCGCAAACTTCCGTTTTTGTGCGTCCACGCGGGCGAAAAAACCGAGGTCAGACAAGACGAAAGCATAACCTTCGTTTCCCTGAAACGCTCGCCCGCCTCTTTTGAAATGGATGAAGGCTTGAAATACGACCCGTTTTTCCAGCGCCACGTCACGCTCGTCCGCGATGAACTCGAAAAATTTCGTCCCGACGTTTTTCATATCACCGGATTAAACGATGTCAGCATCGTCGGCGCTTATTTAGCGTGGAAAATGGATGTTTCGCTCGTCGGTTCGTGGCACACGAATCTGCACGAATACGCCGCGCGCCGGCTGCGTGCGAAATTCGGCTTTCTGCCGGAAAAATTCAAATATTCGTTCACCAAATTTATCGAAAAAAACATCCTGCGCGGCGCGCAGCTTTATTACAAAATGCCGCAGGTTATACTCGCGCCGAATCAGGAGTTAATCGATATGCTCGAAAAGGGAACGGGCAGAATGACGCGCCTGATGATTCGCGGCGTCGATACGGAAAAATATTCGCCCCAAAAGCGAACGGTTAATGACGGAATCGTGCGTTTCGGTTTTGTCGGCAGACTGCGCGCCGAAAAAAACGTGCGCCTGCTGGCTGATTTAGAGAGAGAATTATTGAAAGCCGGAAAGAAAAATTTCAAGTTTTTAATCGTCGGCGAAGGCAGCGAGCGGGCGTATTTGGAGAAAACGATGCGGACGGCGGAGTTTCCCGGCTTTCTCGACGGCGAACGTCTTTCGGAAGCGTATGCTAATATGGACGTTTTCGTCTTCTCGTCCGACACCGACGCTTACGGCAACGTCGTGCAGGAAGCAAACGCGGCGGGCGTTCCGTGTCTCGTAACCGACCGGGGCGGACCGAAATTTATCGTGCAAACGGGCAAAACCGGTTTTGTCGCCAAAAATCTTGACGAATTTGTTAAGTTTTCGATTGAGTTGATGGACAATCCCGAAAAGCTCGCGCAAATGAAACAAGACTCGCGCCAATTTGCCTTATCGCGTTCGTGGGACGCGGTTTTCGAGAGCGTTTACGACGCTTACGGCGCAGCCAAAGAACATCTCGACAAAGTAAAAAAGAATCGAAAAAAGCGCGTCGATACGGAAAATTAATTGGGTAAAACAAGCCGGCGGGAATCGTATGTTTTTGTAAAATTGCGAGCTTTGTTTATTAATATTGTCGCTGTCGTTCGTCGTTAAAATGAAAGAAATGACCCCTGAAATTATACCGCTCGCGTCGACGCATTCGATTGGCGAAGCGCTGGCAATCGTCTGGCGCGAACCGTCGCGGCTCGTCCGGCATTGGAATTATAAGGGCGCGATTATGAGCGGCGTGATGCGCGCCCCGATTTTTTTGATTACATACCTTGTCGGACGCGAAAGCATCAAGCTGGCGTTGGGAGCGGCGCTGACGCAGTTTCTTTTTCGCTTTGCTTTTGCGGGCGTCGGCGGCGCGCTCATTCAGGCGTTTCGCCGCGTCGAACCGGCGTGGAAGGCGCTTCTGGCGATTTTGCTGATTGTTCCGGTTATCAGCCACATTTTCGAGTTTCTCGTGCAGACCGCTTTCGCGCATTATACGCAGACCAGCGACCACACGGGCGACGCTATTCTGCGTTCGGTTTGCATTTCAATCATCTCGGCTTTGTTCACCCTGTTTATTATGCGGCGCGACGTGATGATTGTCGGCGAAGCGGAAAGCAAATCAATCTGGAACGATTTAGCGCGTCTGCCGGTTCTGATTTTCGAGTTTATCGCCTTTATTCCGCTTGAAATCGCAAAAATGCTGCGTTGCGCCGAATACCTGCGGGCGTTTCTCGGCGTTTTCGCCTTCGGAATTTTCGCGCAGATGCTCGGCTGGGCGATTATCGGCAAACCTTTCTGGACGTATAACAAAGGAAAAAGTCATTGGTTTTCGTTTTGGGGAATAGACGGAACGATTCTTTTGCTAATCTGCACCGCGCTCGCGCTGATTTTTCTGCATCGGCAGGCGAAAGCAAGCCGAAACGCATAAATTAAAGTCGAAGAATTTTTTCAACACAGAGAACACAGAGAAATGGAAAACGGGTAACTGAGAATTTAAAGCGAACGGTTCAATCATTTTTTTTCTTTCCATTTTGCATCTTACATTATCTTCCTCCGTGTTCTCTGTGCCTCTGTGGTGAAAACATTTCGCCAACGCCGACGCGTTCGTTCACCCGAATCCGTGCGAGCCGTTCGGCATCGCGCCGCTCGAAGCGATGGCTTCGGGTTTGCTCGTCGTCGCTCCCGACGCGGGCGGCTTGCTCTCTTATGCCAACGAAGAAAACGCGTGGCTCGTCGAAGCCGAACCGAAATCATTCGCGTGGGCGATTCAAAGCGTTTTCGCCGACGAAAACCGGCGGCGAGAGAAAACCGAAAACGCTTTAAAGACCGCGAAAAAATATACGTGGAAATCTTTGACCGACGCGCTTTTTCGGCTTTACGACCGGATGTGTGCCGAATTTACGCGGAACAACGAACTTTACGTTTACAAAAAAAATGCCGGAAACACCGATTTTCTCCAAGACGAAGTAACGGAAATGTAAAGCGATTTCGGCTTTTTTTACTTTGAATTTGGTAAAATGAAAAGTTATGGAAAAGGTGTTAAAATCCGTCCACATTACAAATTATTATCACAAAAATTCCGGCGGAATCAGCACGTCTTACAATAATCTGCTCGCCGCCGCCGGACGCCGCAAACGTTTCGTCAGCTTGATTGTGCCGGGCGAAAAAGAAGAAATCGAAATCGTCAACGATTACGCTAAAATTTATTACGTTCCGGCGCGGCAGTCGCCGATTTTCGACAAGCGTTACCGCGTTATTATGCCGTGGCAGTATATTCCGGTCGACACTTTAATCAGAAAAATTCTGATGGCGGAAATGCCTGATATGATTGAAGTTACGGATAAATATACGTTGAGTATGTTCGGCGCGATGATTCGCCTGAAGAAATTTAAACAGCTCAATCGACCGATGATGGTTCATTTTTCGTGCGAGCGAATG
>JALZOE010000053.1 GCA_030857325.1 Acidobacteriota bacterium | reverse complement strand
ACGCTGTTTGCGCCCGCTTTTGTCGCGGCGTCAATCACCGTTCCGACCTTTGACAAATTCTTTATCGAAACGGTAACGGTATTTTTGACCGTATAGCCGAGAATTTTCGGCAGTTTGCCCGAAGAATAATAATCCTGTTCGGGCGATAAATTGTAATCGCTCGTTTTGACTTCGATATTGTCGTCGGCGGAAATCGATTCGACAGCCGCTTTGACCGCTTCGCTTTTGCGGGCGTTTTCCTGCTGGGCGTTTAACGCCTGCGCGTTTTGCGTAACGACCGAAAAAGTAACGACGGCGGTGTCGGGCGACACTTTCGCCTGCGCTTCGCCCGTTACGGCGACGCGCGTGAATTTGTTTTGAATCGGGCGATAAACGTAAAGCGCGGCGGCGAAAACAGCCAGCGCGAGCGACAGCAACACTACTTTTGCGACATTATTGTTCATTTTAATTTCCCTCGCTGTTTCAGATTTTGAAATCAGAACGCGAAAGCGGAAAATTTCTTGCAGATTTTAGTTGTCGAGCCGTCTGACAATTTTGCCAACGTCATTTACGGGCGCGGGCATCAAAATAAACGAATTATGAAAACGTTACTGATTTTAATCGTGGTGATTTTAGCTTTCTTCGCGATTGTCAATAATCTGCCGACGGCTTCGGTTGAAATCGAACGGGCGAAAGAAAAAGCGACGGCTTCGTTTCGCTACGCCGAACTATTGACCAAAGAACCGGAAGCGAAAATACGAAATCCGATTCGCAAAATTAAGACAAAACAAATCGCCGACACGTTCGGCGCGCCGCGCGGCAGCGACCGGACGCACAAAGGACAGGATATTTTCGCGCCGCGCAACACTCCCGTTCGTTCGGCGGTAAACGGCTACGTCTGGCGCGTCGGCGAGAACAATCTCGGCGGCAATACGATTTGGATAATTGGCGCGGGCGGACGCGTTTATTATTACGCGCATCTCGAAAAATATGCCGAAAATCTAAAAGTCGGCGACGCCGTAACAACCGACACGATTATCGGTTTCGTCGGCACGAGCGGAAACGCGAAGGGAACGCCGCCGCATCTGCATTTCGGCGTTTATACTCAAACCGGCGCGGTCAATCCTCTGTCGCTATTATCTGACGAAAGATAGAGAAATAGATTTTGCCTTTTGTTTAATGCGGAAACACGCGCCAAGTTAAGTATGTTTCCGCCGATTGTATAACTTCTGATTTTATAAATCCGCCGGTTTCGGACGTTTCTCAGAACTTCGCATTTCGGCAATCATCGCCGCAATCGTCCCTTTCAGATGCGCGGTTACGACTTGATATTTCGCTTCGTCGTCCATTTCTTCGCCGATAATTTCACGCGGATAGAACGGCGCGCCGAAGCGTATTTTTACTTTTGATAAATTGATTTTATTCGAGCTTCGCCCCCAGACTTTGTAAAGACCGTCGATGGCGACCGGAACAATCGGCAAATCGAGTTCGGTTGCCAGAATCGCCGCGCCTTTTTTAAATTCGTGCAAATCGCCGTCGAAGCCGCGCTCGCCTTCGGGGAAAATATTGAGAATTTTGCCGTGTTTCAAGCCGGTCGCGCTCGCCTTTATCGCTTTGAGCAGTTGCGTGTCCGGGTCAATCGCCACGACGTTCATCATCCGGGCGACGAACCGCATAAAACCGCTCTGGAAAAACATACTCGCGCCGACGACAAACGAATTATTTAAAACTTCGTACGAATAAGTTGACGAAAGAACGAACGGGTCGAGAAAACTCTGGTGATTCGGGCAGATTAAATACGGGCGTTTGAGTCGGTCGAGTTGTTCGCCGCCGGTAACTTCCAGCTTAAACAGAACTTTGCTTATTAAACCGACGGTCTGGAAAAACGCGTAGGCAACGGGCGAGAAAATCGGTCGGGCGCGAAGAATGTCCTGCACTTCCGGGAGATTATCGCTCGATTCTCTAACAATTTTGCCCCAGTTAAAATCGGTCGAAACAACTTCCGCGTCCGCGTCGCCCGTCATTTCCCCGGTGAGTTTGATGACTTCTCCGACGGTCAGGGCGTTTCCCGCGCGGTCTGAATCAAATTCGATATTAAAAGCCTGTTCGAGAGAGGCGAAAACTTCGGCGCGCGAAAGGGAATCGAGTCCTAAATCGATTTCGAGATTCATTCCCGGATGAATTTTATCGACTTCTTTAGTGTTCTGTTTAATGGCTTTAACGAGCGCGCGCCCGACGTTCGATTCGAGCATCGCCGACTCTTCGTCCGTAAAAATCCATTGTTTTTTGTCCGGCGCGGATTTGGTGTCGTAGCCGTTTTCCTCGATTTCCTTTTGCAGTTCAAAGCGTTTGATTTTGCGCGTCGCCGTGCGCGGCAATGGCTCTGAACGAACGACATAATCTCTAACCCTTTGATATTCGGGAAGCCGGCGACCTAGATTATCGAGTTCGTGCCGAATCGCTTCGCGCGAGTTGGCGATGTTGTTTTGCTTTAAATACGTAAAATCGGGAACGGCGATGGCGATGAGTTTTTCCGCACCGGCGAGTGCCGAAGATTCGTCTTTGACACCGAGAATACAGATTTCCTCGACGAGCGGTGTTTTTGAATACTGCACTTCCAAATCTTCCGGGTGAATGTTTTTGCCGTTCGGCAAAACGATAACGTCTTTCGAGCGTCCGACAATAAACAAATCGCCGTTTTCATCGAATTTTCCCAAGTCGCCCGACTTAAACCAGCCGTCTTCGGTAAACGCGTCTTTCGTCGCTTCGGGGTTTTTGTAATAACCGCTGAAAACCATTCGACCGCGAATCAAAACTTCGCCCGCGCCGTCGTCGTTCGGTTCGCCGAGTTTGATTTCGGCATAATTAACGGCTTTGCCGACCGAACCGACGGAACTTCCTTCAAATCGTGTGCTTGCCACCGCGCCGCACGTTTCGGTCAAACCGTAACCTTGAATAATCGTAAAACCCAATTCGTAATAATCGCGGGCGATTTTCTCGTCAAACCGCGATCCGGCGGAAATCGTTATGTCGAGATTGCCGCCGAAGCCTTTGTGAACTTTGCCGAAAATCGTCCGTCCGAGATTGACGTTAAACGTATCGCGCAAAAAGCCGTTAAATTTTAATAATTTGCCGAGCAGCCAGCGAACCGGAAACGGCAGTGCCGCTATGCCGTCGAAAATCTTTTTGTGAAACAGATACCACAGACGCGGAACGCCCGTCAACATCGTGATTTCGCCGGTTTTAAAAGCCTTGTCGAGTTCGGCGGGCGCGAGTTCCTTAATATAATAGACACTCGCACCGATGCTGGCGATAACCCACAAATTGATAACTTGTGCGAAGACGTGAAACAGCGGCAAAACGCTCAAAACGACTTCCGTTTCCGAGACGTTCATAACTTCCTGACAGCCCCGCGTTTCATAAAAAATATTGCCGTGCGTCAAGGGAACGCCTTTCGGCGTGCCGGTCGTTCCCGATGTGTAAATCAAAACCGCCAAATCTTCCGGTTTCGCGGGCGGCGACTTCAAGTCAAATTCCTTCGGGCGCGGCGTTCTCGCCCAATCGGAAAAACTTTGAAAATCACCGGTAGATTTCGGGTTTTCGTTCTGTGTCGTTTGCTCGCTGTTCGCGCTTTGGATTTTGGACTGCGGATTTTGGACTGCGGACATTTCCTTGTTTCGTAATTCGTCTTTAACGTCATGCAAAACGACGGCGGGAATTTTTCTATGCAGATTTTCTTCGAGTTTGTGAAAATTTTTTATAAAATCTTTGCCGACGAACGCCATTTTCGCTTCGGAATTTTCGATGAAATTCGTAATCGTCGCAATTTCGCCGTGCGGGTCGATGGGAACGCAGACCGCGCCGCGATACAAAATTCCAAAATAAGCAATCGCCCAGCGCGGATGATTTTCGCCGATAAGCGCGACGCGCTCGCCCAAACCAACGCCTTCTTTTTCGAGCCGAAACGCGACGGAGCGAATCGCGTCGAGCATTTCGGCGAAAGTGTAGCGCGTGCCTTCGACGCCGATAATATCCATCGCCATTTTGCCGCGGTGCGATTCGGCGGCGTCGATGATTAACTGAACAAAGGAGTCGGTTGAATTTGTCGCGTTTGTTGAGTTTGTCGAATTCATAATTTTGTAACCTTGTAATTAAATTACAAAATATCACAAATGAACGGCTATAAACTAGTGCTTTGTAACCAAAGTTTTTAAAGTTTTGAGTTGACGATTTATCGTGTCTTTCGCTAACGAAGAAACAAACTAAAGTTTGAACTCAAAACGCGCGGGCGAAATTTTAATTATCAAAATTAAGGTTACAAAGCACTAGGATTGTTTCGGAACGCGAACTTTTAAGGCGAGCGGAACGATTTCGTAAAGCGCCGGAAGTCGTCCGGGCAACTCGCCGTCGGTTTCGATACGAATCGTTTCGCCGTCGGTCGCCGGGCGAACTTCGACGCGTTCGGCGTTTTTATGTTTTACTTCCGAGAGCGATAAGTGCGAGCCGTTATAAAGCTTGTATGCGTTGAATAAAATTTTCCCCGTTTTGATGTCGCCGATATTGACGACATCGAAAAAACCGTCGTCGAGTTTGGCGTCGGGCGCGATTTTCATTCCGCCGCCGAAGTAGCGGGCGTTTGCCACGCAGAAATTCGTCGTGTTGAGAAGTTTTTCCGCCGCGCCGTCGATGCTTACTTTTACGGTTGTAAATTCCGAGTCCAAAACTTCCTGCAAAGTTGAAATGGCAAATTTCGCTTTGCCGGAAAGCCATTTGAGAGCGTCTTTTGTTTTGACGCGCTCGTTGATAGACGCGCTTAATCCGAAACTCGAAACGTTCAGAAAATAGCGGCTTGCCATTTCGCCCCGGTGATTTATAAAGGTAACTTTGCCGACATCAATCTTTTTTGTAACGCCGTCGCGCAGATATTCGGCGGCTTCGCGCGGCGCGCCCGGAATATCGAGCGTCCGCCGAAAATCGCCGCCCGTGCCGCTCGGCAAGATTCCTAATTCGGCATTTGTTCGGCTTTGCAGAATGCCGTTGGCGACTTCGTTTATCGTGCCGTCGCCGCCGCAGGCGACAATAAACCTGCGCCCGTTTTCCGCCGACTTTTTAGCAATCTCCGCTGCGTGTCCGCCGTGCCGCGTAAATTCGACTTCAAACGCGCCGAAATTTTTTGCCAAATCCGAAGCCGTCCGCGCCCAACGCAACTCGGTCGCGCCGCCCGCCGATTTCGGGTTGACGATAACAAGCGGAAGCGCATTATTTTCCACGTTTTTACTGGGACTTTTCGGCAAAATTTAATTTATAACTTTAACTTATTTTTTCGATTCGCGGTAAATCCGGGCGAATTGTAACAAGGTTAAAGTAATTTATAAAGTGTCTGTAAAACGACCGTTAATGTAAAACTTTAAATTCCGGGAACGCGTCAAGCAGGAAAAGCGCGTCCGATTTAAATGATATTATAAAGTAAAAAGGCGAATTAGGTTTCCGCCTTTTTATTTTATTCGCCGTGTAATTCGGTATGACTCGAACCGGAAAAAGCGATTTCCTTTCCGCTCGAAATCCAGCCGCGCCGCACGGTTTTGCCGCCCGGCATTTTTTTATTTTCAAACGATAAATTCCAAGCCGCGTTGTCGAAAATCGAATTTTTATCGACATCGAAAACGGCAAACTGCGGAGCGATTAGCGTTTCAAATTTTTCAATCTTCGCAACGGAATTTCTCGCCATAAACGCTTCGACATCGTTAATTGAGCGCGGCAGATTTTTCGTCATCCATTCGACGCCGGTTTTCGTTACCAGCATATCGTCTTCGATGCGGACGCCGATATTTTTATATTTTTCAAACGCCGGGCGAATTTTAGCAATAAATGCCTGCGCTTCAGGAGTTTTCGGCAGATATTCGAGCGCGTCCTCGCGGACGTAAATTCCCGGCTCGTTGGTCGTAACCATTCCTTCGCGGTAAGGTTCGCCGTAGTCGCCGACATCGTGGACGTTCATTCCGAGCCAGTGTCCCCAGCCGTGCATATACCACAAAGTATATTGCGGAATGCCGACCGTTCGGGTTCCGCCTTTGCCGTCGGGCGCTTGCTGTTCCGTTCCGGGAATGAACGCGCCGACGCCGGAAATCAAACCGACTTTCGCTAATCCCTGTTCGATAACCGCCGCCGCCGCATTTTTTGACTGGCTGAATCTCGCGCCCGGCTTTATGGTTTTCGCCGCCGCTTCCTGCGCGTCGTAAACGATTTGATAAATTTCCGCCTGTTCCTTTGTAAATTTTCCGTTGACCGGAAAGGTTCTGGTAACGTCCGCCGTGTAATGTTCGTATTCCGCGCCGACATCCATTAAAAGCAAATCGCCCGTTTTTATTTCACCCTGCGATTCGACGTAATGCAAGGTTGTCGCGTTCGGTCCGCAGCCGACAATCGACGGATAACCCCAGTAATCGGCGTTGCGCTTGCGAAAAATATACTCGATTTCCGCCTGCGTTTCGTATTCCCATTTCACTTGTTTAGCCGTCGCCATCGCCCGCATTTGCGCTTCGGTCGTAATATCTATCGCGTGCTGGAGAAGTTTTTGTTCGTAGGGAGATTTTACAAGACGAAGCGCGGCAAAAATCGGCTGGGCGTTTTTGATTTTATAACCGCTTATATTTGCGGAGAATTCGTTTTCTTTGACGAATTCGCGTTTTCCGTATGAATCATTGGCGTTTTGGGGCAGAAGAAGATAAATATTCTCGGCGGTCGGCGAATAAGAAACCGATTCGTCCTTGGAATTAAAAGATTTTTTTTCTTTGACGGATTGAATGAAATTATTAAATTCGGAAAAGTCGGCAAGCGTTTTGACGCCGGAAATTCGGGTTGCGTCCTCGCTCGAATACATTTTGCCGTTCCAGGTTTCGAGCGCCGGATTGCGTTTCGGCAAAAACAGAATTTCGCGTGTCTGCGCCCCGTCTTTTACCAAAACCAGAGCGGCGTTATTTTGTTTGAGAGCGGTTAAATAATATAAATTATTTTCCTGCCGATACATAAAATCAACGTCGCCTGTGTAAATTTTCGGCTGCGCGCTGAACAAAATCAAAACGCTTTTATCGTCCATCGCGGCAAAAACCTTGGCGCGCCTGCTCGCCAATTCGGTTTGTCTTTCCGCGTCGGTAAATTTCGGCGCGGGCGGCGTTGCGCGAATCGACGACGGAAGGCTTTTATCCGAAAGATTTACAGTTCCGGCAAAAGCCGATAATAAAAATGAAAATATGCTGACAACGGCAATTAAACTTTTGAATTTCATAACTTTTTCACAGGTTTAGGGAATTTATTTGATAATTTCGATGTTTATGTCTCTCGTCGTGTTGTTCTGGAAAAAATCGGCAGCGAAAACGCGCAGCGTGTAATTTCCGTTTTCAAGCGAACCGGCGTCGAAAAAATCTTCGCGCATTCGAGAGTCATTTACTTCGTTTGAAACAATATAATTAAAAACCGTCTGCGGCGTGTAGCCCGATTGACTTCCCGAAGCATAAACCAGTTTAATCGCGTTTTCGTCGGGCGGACGGTTGAATGAAATCGTCCATTTTACATCCGACAGCGGCGCGCCGCTCGCCCGCAGAATTTGAAAACCGAGACGATAAACGCCGAGTTTGCGGTTCGCGCCGTTGCCGTCCATTCGGTCAAAAGCACGCGCGACGATTCTGGTTTTTCCCGCAAGTTTAATACGCCGATTCGCCGTTTCGGTTTCAATCTCACGCCAGTTCTCGTCAAAAAGCGAAACTTTTTCGATAACCGGCGCAATCGTATCCGCGATATTCGGAAAAATTAAAGCGTCGAGCGCGTTCATCTCCGCGCCGCTTCCGCCCGCAATTAAATGAACGTGATTGAAGGAATTTAGAGTTCCGATTGCGTCTCCGGCATCGAATTTCGCGCCGCGCCGAGCGCGCACGCCTTTTAATTTTCGATTTTCATCGAAAGAGAACTGAAAACGCTCGTCGCCAAAAGGTTTATTGTTGGAATCGCGCCCCAGGCGAATATGTATATAGCCGAGGTTTGGCATTCGTATCAATTCGCGCAGGGTTGCAAAATTTTCAACCGCCGTCGGACGCAGAACTTTTTCGCTTCTGACGAATCGCGCCGTTTCGCCGTAAGCGCCCGCGATGTCGAATCCGTTGTGAAACCACGCTCCCTTTTCGTTTGGTATTTCGCCGCGTATCTCGCCGATTGTTCCGGCAACGTCTCGCGCTCTGTCCGGCGGATTAAACGTCCATCGCGGCTCGCCGAGTTTTCTGAATTCTTCGGGCGTCGGGCGCAGATTTTTAATCGCTTCGGCGGACATTTCCGCGCCGATTTCCGCGCCGGTCAAAACTCTGATTGATTGATTTTCGGCGTCGGCGACAAATAAATTTCCCGCATCGTCAGTTGTCAAACCGGAAGGACGGTTAAAACGCGATTGCCGAAGATTGCCGTCGGAAAATCCGCGCCGCACGTCGGAAATCGTTTCGACAAACGGAAAAATTCTTCTATTTAAGGAGCGAATCGAATTCGCGTCGGCGACATAAATGACGCCCGATTTGTCGATTGTAATTGCAATCGGTTCGACAAAACTGGCGCTTAACGGGTAATTATCAACTGAAGTTTGCTCGCCGTTTCCGGCGATTGTCAAAACTTTGCCGTCCGGTTCAATTAGGCGAACGCGACGGTTTTTTGAATCGGCGACGAGTATATTTTGGTTTTTTAACACGGCGATTCCGCACGGCGTGTCGAATTTCGCCCGATTTCCGAAGTCGTCGGCAAATCCCTGCTCGCTTCCGGCAACGGTTGAAACCTGCCCGTTTTCGACGACGCGAATTTTGTCGTTATACGTGTCGGCGACAAAGATTTTTCCGTTTTCGCCGATTGCAATTCCGACCGGCGCGTTAAAAAGCGCCGTTCGAGCGTCGCCGTCCTGAAATCCGAAGTTATTTTCGACTCCGGCGACAATCACAACCGCGCCGCTTTCGATTATCAATTTTTTAATCGTGTGTGAACCGGAATCGGCGACGATTAAATCGCCCGCCTGGTCAAAAGCGATTGCCGAAGGCGTATCGAATTTGTCGGAAACAACTGTAAAATCCTGATAATTTGAAACGCGCCGGATTTTTCCCGCCGCGCCGTCTGAGAAGAAAATTTCTCCGTTTTTTTCGACTACTCCGAACGGCTCGCCGAATTTTAGCACCGGATTGTTAATTGTTCTAACGCTCGTCCACGGCGCAACCGGCGATTTGTCGGCGGAACACGACGACAAAAGAGTCGAAACAAAAAAAATGGCAGCCCATAAAATTGCCGGATAAACAAAAATTTTCAGCTTTAAAATTTTCCTCACGTTGCGAATTCATTTTACACGCCGAAAGACAAAATTTCATTTTTCTGCTAGTATTTTATAAAAATTAAGAGACGAGGAATAAAAATATGTTTTCACTGGAAGATTTACTTGGACAGCAGCAGGGCAACGAAACCGCCAATCAAATCAGCCAAATGATTGGCGCGAATCCAACCGAAACCAACAGCGCCATTCAGCTTGCGCTGCCGGTAATACTTAACGGTCTGGCGAATAACGCCGCGCAGCCGCAGGGTGCGGAAAGTCTGGCAAACACGCTGGAGAAAAATCAGCACGGCGGAATTTTAGATAATCTGGGCGGGTTTTTAAACAATTCGAGTACCGATTCGAGCGACGGCATCGGAATTTTAGGTCATATCTTCGGACAGAAACAGGGCGCGGTCGCCCAGCAGATAAGCAAAAATTCCGGTCTCGATATGGGACAAATCGCGCAGATTCTGATTGTTCTCGCACCGATTGTAATGGCTTATCTGGGCAAACAAAAACAACAGCAAAGTCTCGACGCCGGCGGGCTTTCAAACATACTCGGTCAAAAACAGGAGCAAATTCAGTCGTCGGACAATTCGATTCTGGGAAAGATTATGAGTTATGTCGATTCAAACCAGGAC
>JALZOE010000395.1 GCA_030857325.1 Acidobacteriota bacterium | reverse complement strand
CGTTACCCGCTCGGCACGGGAAGAAATGTGAGGACGAATCCGCGCCCGTTGTCGGAAAATTCGTCGCCCAATTTCGACGCGAGAAATATGCAGAAATTCGGCACGGTTTCAGGCAAAATCGAAATTACCGGAAACGAAGCGATACGCAATATTTATTCGCCGTCTCATAAAATCGAATTTTCCCGGAAAGGCGAGAAAACGGGCGTCGTTTCGTTTGAAACAAACGGCGACAACTCTGATTTTCAACTTTTTTACGGCTTGTCGAACAACGATTTCGGAATGTCGCTTTTAACTTACCGCGAGCCGGGAAAAGACGGATATTTTCTGCTCCAGCTTTCGCCGAAGGATAATCTGACGGAAAGGGAATTGGCGAATAAAGACATTGTTTTCGTTCTCGACACGTCGGGTTCGATGGCGGAAGAAGGCAAAATGGAAAAGGCGCGTTCGGCACTGCTTTTCGGCATCGCCAGTCTTCGGACGGACGACCGTTTCAATGTGATAAATTTCGCGGGCGAAGAACATTTGATGGAAAGCGGTTTGATTGCGGCTGATTCGCAGGGGAAAAAACGTGGCGAAGAGTTCGTCAAAAAACTCGCGCCGACCGGCGGAACGAATATCAACGACGCGCTTCTCGCCGCGCTCCGCCAGTTCGATACGACCGACCGACCGAAAATGCTCGTCTTTATGACCGACGGCTTGCCGACTGTCGGCGAATCGAATGTCGAAAAAATTATTGCCAATTCCAAAACCGTCCGAGTCGAAGGCTTACGGCTTTTCACTTTCGGAGTCGGTTACGACGTGAACACGCGGCTTCTTGATAAACTCGCGGGGGAAAATTCCGGCGTCGCCGATTATGTCGAGCCGAAGGAAAATCTGGAAGTAAAAGTTTCCAACTTTTTTACCAAAGTCAATTCGCCGGTTTTAACCGATTTGGAAATGGATTTCGGCGGCGTCGAAACCGAACTGCTTTATCCGCGCTCGCTGACCAATATTTTCAAAGGCTCGCAGTTGACCTTAATCGGACGCTACAAAAATGCGGGCGGTATGGAAAACGTAACTCTGCGTCTCAAAGGCAAAACCGGAAAGGAAACGCGAAATTTTAATTACACGCGCCTCACGTTTCCGATGCGCGCCGAAGACAATAACTTTTTGCCGCGTCTTTGGGCTACACGGCGCGTCGGCTGGCTGGTCGAGCAAATCCGCTCGAACGGCGAAAACAAAGAATTGCGCGACGAAATAGTAGATTTGGGAACGCGCTACGGTATCGTTACGCCTTACACTTCTTATTTGGCGACGGACGGAAGCGAACGCGAAATAAGTAGATTTCAAAATCAACGAATCGATAACAATTCGGTAATCGTCCAATCGGATTCGTCCGCTATCGGCACAGGCAGCGGCAGCGGAATCGGGCGCGGAATCGGCGACGTTTTTAAACGCAGACCGTCTGCACGACCGGAGCAAAATCAGGCGGCGACCGGACAAACCGCAGTGCGGGCGAGTAAAAATTCACAGGCGCAGCAATCGACCGAAACCGTAATTTCAGCAGACGACGAAGTTATAAAAAGCGGAACGGTTAAAAAAATCGGCGCGAAAACTTTTTATCTCGAAAACGATGTTTGGATTGATTCGGAATTTAAGGAAGAAGCCAAACTTGCCGAGACGAAACTTCAATTTGCGAGCAATGAATTTTTCGATTTAATCAAAAAGGAAAAGGATTTGGCGCGGTATTTTTCGGTCGGCGAACAGGTTGTATTAGTCTGGAGAGGCAGGATTTACCGAATCGTTAAGTAATCAGCCATTTGGAAAATCAATCGAATCTAATTTAATATTAAAGGCGGCGTTCGGGTAATAATAAATTTTTATCGCCCGAATCGTCGCCTCTTTTGTTGAAAAAAATATTATGAACAAACCGCGAATTTTTAAATTGAAAAATATAATTCTGTTTTTATTCACCGTTTTTTTGTCGGTTCAAACTTTTCACGCTCAGTCGGGCTGGAGCGTCAATCAAAGCAAGGGCGCGGGTGATTTGGTCGCCGTTTGTTTTACGTCGTCGGATAAAGGCTGGATTGCCGGTGATAAAGGTTATCTGGCATTTACAAAAAACGGCGGCAAAAGCTGGTCGCCCCACGCCTTAAATACCGATGAAAATATCAATGAAATATATTTCCGCAACGACAACAACGGTTATTTGGTCGCCGGAAAAAAAATGTTCGTTACGCGCGACGCCGGACGAAGCTGGCAGGAAACGAAGATTTATAACTCGTCCGATTTCAAAAACTCGACGCCGGAATTTTTAAGCATACGGTTTCCCGGTAAAAAACTCGGTTTCGTCGTCGGTTCGTTACTCAAAAAAAAAGATGAAGTCGTCGATTCGCTCGTAATGCGGACGAACGACGGCGGCGAAACCTGGTCGAGAGTCGCCATTTCGCCGAAAATCGAACTTTATCATCTTGATTTTGTCAACGATTCATATGGCTGGATTGTCGGCGATAAAGGAGTAATCTTAATGACTTACGACGGCGGTTTAAGCTGGATAAAACAAAAATCGGGAACCGATAAAGCGTTATACAACGTTGATTTCAGAGACGAAGACGAAGGCTACGCCGTCGGCGCGAAAGGAACGATTCTGCGAACCGAAAACGGCGGTCAAGTTTGGGAAACGGTCAAGACGAATTTTCCGGCGACATTTCTGCGCGTCGATTTCGCCGACGCCAAAAACGGCTGGATTGTCGGCTACGGCGGCTCGATTCTGCGCTCGAACGACCGCGGAAAATCGTGGATACAACAATCGAGCGAGACAAAGGCGAATCTCTACGGACTGTTCACCGCCAAAAAATACGGCTGGGCGGTCGGCGCAAACGGCGTCATTCTGAAATACCAAAGATAAAATCGCCGCCGCGAATTTTAATTTTTACGGCTTCGGTTAAAACGGGAAAAAATCCCGTTTTTTATTTGCGTATTTCTAATCGGCGGCGGCAAAGGGAAAGCGAAATCGACTTCAAAAAGCCGAAATTCAAACCGTTTCAAAAAAAAATCGAAATTTGTTAAATTTTCCTTAACTATTTTGATTTTTTGTGTTATTTTGCATCAATAAACTTTACGTCTTTCCGGTAATACATCAAGTCATCTTATATTTGTCAGAAATTTTTGGAGGAAGAAGAATGAGCAAAACAGCATTCAGGTTTTTGTTTTTTGTTTTTATGAGCGCGGTTTTATTGACGCCGACCGCATTTTCGCAAGGCACATCATCACGGTTGACGGGAACAATTACGGATACGTCGGGCGCGGCGGTTCCAGATGCAACTGTTACTTTGACAAACGAGGGAACCGGTCAATCTTTAACAACTCAAACGAGTGAGAGCGGAGCTTACACATTTGATTTAATTTCAGTCGGAACATACACGGTTGCGGTTGAAAAAGCAGGTTTCAAAAGGTTTGTTTCAACCAAAAACAACGTTAATGTCAACTTGCCGACAACCGTTAACGTTCCTTTGGAGG
>JALZOE010000394.1 GCA_030857325.1 Acidobacteriota bacterium | reverse complement strand
TTGGAAACTATTTCTAAAAATTAAGCATTGTTGGTTTCAAAGGACTTATGCTATCAAGCCAATTTCAGAAAACGACAATTATGTCGTAAAATCAGCTGATTTTACGAGTTTCCAAACAGCTTCTTAATGTCCATCGCGCCGGTACGAATTAAAATTTGCCGGTCTTTCAGCTTATTAAGTTCGGCTTCGTTCATCGATTTTCCGAAACACTGCCGCGCTTTTTCGATGCGCGACAGCGTTTCCAGTTTTTAGTTTAAACCGCTGATTTGGTTAGCCGTCAAAAAGACCTGCGTGTTTTTCAGAAACGCGCGTTCCTGCTCGGTCAACGGTCGAAAGCGAGCGTTGGCGAGATCGTTAATCTCTTCGAGCTGCAGACGTTCAAACTCACCCGTCAGATTCAAGGTATCGCCCGCGTCAATTTTGCCTTGCGTGCCGACGGCGCGAGCCGACGCGTCGTCGAGCATCACGTATATTTCACTGTTGCCGGACGCGACGGTAAAAGTGCGCGGTCCGACGACGCGGACGACGCGCGCGTTTGTAAATTGCGCTTCTCTGCCCGCGAGCGAGAGTTTGTCCGCCGTCGAAGCGAAAACGCCGAGATCGGTAATTCTATTACCCGTTGCCGTCTGTCCCGTATTCGTGTTCGCCATCGTGTTCGCCATCGGTTGACCGGCGTTGGTATTCATCATCGGCTGATTCATATTCGCGTTCGCCGGTGCTGTCGCCGCGGCGCGATTCGCGTTGGGACGAAAAGTGATTGATTGGGCAACCAGCACGGGTTTCGCGTTATATTCGGCTTCGAGCTGCGGGTCTAAATCCCAGCCGATTTCGCGTTCGATGTCCGCCGTTACCAGCATCCGCACCACGCCCGTTACCGTCGCTATGTCGCTGACGAGATAAGCGGTATTGCCTCTGTCCGGCACGTTTGGAAACGGCTCGCGCCCGACGACGAGCAACTCGCCGACGGTCAATCCGCTGTCCATATTAAACGCTCTCGGTCCGTGAATTTCCTCGACATCGCCGCTCACCGTGACGGTTTTACCGACATACGCGCTTGGATTTTCGATAACCTGCCGCGCCGTTACGCCGCCGACCGTTTCAGCTCTTTCGCTCGCCGTTTCGCTGCACGAAGCGACGAACAACACCGGCAGTAAAAGAGCGAATACCATTAAAGAACCGTTAAATACCGTTTTGCGGAAACGCGAAAACTGCGCCCGCGCATTTTTAATTTGATTGAATTTCATAATAAATTTGTCTCCTCAAAAACTTTCTTCTAAGTCTAATAAGTCTAAGACTTCAAATTTTCAGGTAAATCCGTGTAACTACTCAATCGGCGTGAGTGTTTCTGCTTATCAATAAAAAAACCGCGTCCCAAAAATTAATGCAAGTTAATCCGCTTTCACAAGATTGTTTAGCTTCAAACAGGCTCTAAGGCAAACGGCAAATTATCTAATGCCAAATGTCCACAGAATAGGGCAACATTTGAAAAAGATGTAACTTCCGGTTTATGAACAAAAATTTAATCAATTGGCAGTTGCCGATTTTCCTTCGCCTCTTTTTCACCTTTGACTTCGATTTTTCTGCCCAAAATATCTTCGACGTAAATCATTTTTATCGCGACGAAGACGACGGCGATAATCGGAACGGCTAATAACAAGCCGAGAAAACCGAACATAACGGCGAGCAGCAGTTGCGAAGCGATAACCAGCACGGGCGGCACGGAGACGGCGCGTTCCTGAATCAGCGGCGAAATTAAAAAACCGTCGAGATTCTGCACGGCGAGATAAAGAATAATGACGTAAATCGCCTGTGTCGGGCTTTGCGCCAAAGCAATCAGAATCGCGGGAACGCTCGCTATCAGCGGACCGATATTCGGAATAAAACTCATCAGAGCCGCGATAATTCCAAGCGGAATGGCAAACGGAACGTCCAGAAACCATAATCCCAGAGTGGTTAAAATGCCGTTGATAACCATCGAACCGGAAATGCCGAGCAGAAAGCTGCGAAGCGTGCTTTCCATTGTGGAGAGAATTTCCCGCGCCCGTTTTTCTTTGGTTTTCGGCACGAGTTTGACGATGCCGTCGTTGTAAAGTTTTGAACTGAAAGCGAAATAAACGGCGGTCATCAAAACTATTAAAATGTTCGCCACAATGTCGAAACCGGTCGAGAAAAGTCCGGTGATGCGACTAAAAGTATTCGTTGACTGCCGCCCGACGACGATTTGCTGCGCCGACGGCATTTGTTCGACGATGCGCCGCCCCAAAGGATACTGCGAAATTTGCCCGCGCATTTTCTCAAACGCAACCGGCAGTTGTTCGGATAATTCTTCAAATTGTCGCTGCATCGAATCGGACAAAAGCCACACGCCGAGCGCAATCAATCCGATGATTCCCAGCAGCACAATCGTCAACGCCCAATTTTCCGAAAGCGGCGTGTATTTCCCTAACAATTCACTCAAACTGCGAAGGAAAACCGCCAGCAGAAAACCGGCGAAAACGAGCAAAATAACTTCCGCTCCATACCACAGCAATCCTAAAATCAGCGCGGACAGCGCGACCAGACCGATGACAATTAAAACGCGCCGGACGAAGTTTTGATTCGGCGAGCGAAAATTATCGCCCGTTTCCGGCGATTTTGGATAAACGTCCGATGCTTCCGTCATTTTATTTTGCCCTCTTAAAAACCTCTGTTTGAACAACGACAAAAACTTTTTTAAGTGCTGACCATTCGCCGGTATTTTGCCAGAAAAAGCATAAAAAGTCCGTAGGAAAACAAACCGACGGCGACCAGCGCGAGCAGCCACGCGCCGTAGGATTGCTGTTCGACGAAGCGCAGCGCGCCGCCGAAATCGCGCGTTTCTCCGGCGTCGGAATACCACGCGGCGAAGGCGAGAAAAATACCGATGATGCAAAAAACCGCGCCGCGCGCCGCGAAACCGAATCTGCCGAAGCGCGTTCCCCATTTTTCCTGCGCGTCGCTCATTTTGGCGAACAGCAGGTCTTCAAGAAATTTGGCGCTCAAGGCTTGGTAAAAAAAGTAGATTCCGGCGACGAATATGCCCGCTCCGAGAAACGCGACGAGCCATTGACCGAACGGCTGAGCGAGCAGCCACGCCGTCCAGCTTTTTGCCCAGAAACCCTCGTTGCTTCTCGCTCCGAGAATGATTTTAACGGCGGAAAAAGCCAATCCGAGATGAATCAAACCGACTCCGACAAAGCCTAAACGCACGGTTTTTCCTTTGGCGTCCGAACCTTTATTGTCCGTGTCCATCAAGGCTTGAGTAAAACGCCAGAGCGCGTGAAAAACGAGTCCGGCGGCGACGGCGACGAGCAGAATCTGCCCGAACGGAAGCTCCACGATATAGGCGAGCGCACCGCGCGTTCCTTCCTTCGCCGCCCGCGCGCTGATTGCCGCCTGCACCGCCAAAATACCGATCAGAACATACACCGAACCCAACGCCGCGAAACCCAAACGACCGAGCCGGACGACCCACGGGCTAGCTTCCCG
>JALZOE010000393.1 GCA_030857325.1 Acidobacteriota bacterium | reverse complement strand
ATATTATACCGCGCACCGCTTGAAAGAAGTTTACGAAACCAATGACCCGAAAACCGGCGTCTGGCGCAAAGTCGCCGATATTGACGAATACGCCGACCCCGCGTTCTTATTGGATGACGACGGACGGCTTTATCTTTATTTCGGCGCGTCGCTCGACGGCGGCATTTCGGTTGTCGAACTCGACCCGAAACAAAATTTCAAAGTCGTTGCCAAGCCCGTTAAATTGATGAACGCCAACCACGCCGAACACGGCTGGGAAGGAGCGGGCGAAGACAATCTCGGCTACATCAGAAACGGCGTGAATCGCGTCGAACCGTATATCGAAGGCGCGTGGATGACAAAGCATAACGGCACGTATTATTTACAGTATTCCGCGCCCGGCACGATTTGGAAAACCTACGCCGACGGCGTTTATACGTCGAAATCGCCGAACAAGGATTTCGTGTATCAGCCTTACAGCCCGTTTTCCTACAAACCCGGCGGATTCATCGGCAGTGCCGGACACGCCGGAACTTTTCAGGACAAGGCGGGAAATTACTGGCGCGTCGCAACAATGGTGATTTCGGTGGCGCACAAATTTGAACGCCGTCTGGGAATTTTTCCCGCCGGATTCGATGCCGACGGCGTGATGCGGACAAACACATATTTAGGCGATTACCCGCAGTTTTTGCCCGGAACGATTAAAAATCCGATTGATAAAAATCTGGCGGGCTGGATGCTTTTGTCTTTCGGAAAAAAGGCGGCGGCTTCTTCGACGCTCGAAAATCGTTTAATCGAAAACGCTTTTGACGAAGATATTCGCACTGTTTGGAGCGCGAAAACAGGCGATAAAAATGAATGGTTAAGCGTTGATTTAGAAAGCGTTTTAAATATAAATGCCGTGCAAATCAACTTTGGTGAAGAGGAAACGACGGCGCGCGGGCGACGCGAGAAAATCTTTCAGCAATACGTTTTGGAAATTTCCGGCGACGGAAAACAATGGGAAACGCTCGTTGATAAAAGCAAAAACCTAAAGGACGCGCCGCACGATTACATCGAACTTGAAAAATCCGCGGGCGCGCGTTTCGTGAAAATTACAAACATCAAAACAGCGGGCGGCGGGAAGTTTGCCATTCGTGATTTGCGCGTTTTCGGTCGCTCGAAAGTCTCTAAACCTCCCGAAGTTAAAAATATAACAGTTAAACGAAATCCGAACGACAAACGCAAAGCCGTTATCGAATGGCAACCGTCGCCGAACGCCGTCGGTTATAACATTCGTTTCGGTATTTCGCCGAAAAAACTTTACGGCAATTATCAGGTTAACAAAGGCATTTCGCTCGTTATGAACGGACTGAACAAAAGTATTAAATATTTCTTCACCGTTGATGCTTTTAACGAAAGTGGCATTTCCCAAAAAAGTAAAATCGTCGATTCAAGCGACGGACGCGAAAATTTTACTCGAAAATGATTTACTCGAAAATGATATGAATTTTGTGATTAACGATTCGGCAAAATGGAAATTTTAAAAATCAAACCGAAAGCCGATTGCCATTGGGATTTTGTCGCGTTTGGCGAAGTTCTTCTGCGATTCGACCCGATTGACGAGCGGATTTACAATGCGCGTAATTTTCGTGTGTTCGACGGCGGCGCGGAATACAATGTCGCCCGCAATCTCGCAAAAACTTTCCGTCAAAAAACGGCGATTGTTACGGCTTTAGCCGATAATGCGCTTGGACGTTTAGCCGAAGATTTTATATTGCAGGGCGGTGTTGACGCATCGGAAATTTTGTGGCGGGAACACGACGGTATCGGCGCAAATACGCGCAACGGGATTTACTTTATCGAACGCGGTTTCGGGCTGCGTCCGCCGTCTTCGTGTTTTGACCGGACAAATACAGCGGTTTCCCGATTAAAAGCGGGCGACGTTGACTGGCGGAAAATTTTTGTTGAAAAAGGCGCGCGCTGGTTTCACACCGGTGGAGTTTTTACGGGACTTTCCGAAACGACGCCGGATGCGGTGAAAGAAGCAATGAAATCAGCGCGGGAAAACGGCATAATTATTTCTTATGATTTGAATTATCGAGATTCTTTGTGGAAAACACGCGGTGGTCGGGAAACCGCCAACCGGTTAAACAGGGAATTTCTGCCGTTTGCGGACGTTGTTTTCGGGGCGTTTGATTTTGACTCGAAATTATCGAATTTCGATGAAGATGTTTTTCGAGGCGCGGCGAAAAAAATGATGAGTGATTTTCCGAATCTAAAGGCAACTGTTTCAACCGTGCGCGAAATTCATTCGGCAAGTCTGCACGATTTAAGCGCCGTTTGTTTTTACGAAAATCAAATTTATAAAGCGCGCGATTATAAAAATGTCGAAGTTTCCGATAGAGTCGGTAGCGGCGACGCTTTTGCATCCGGATTTATCTACGGTTTTTTGGCGGGAAAAGACGCGCAGTATTCAACTGAGTGCGGTGCAGCGCACGCGGCTCTTGTAATGACGACGCCGGGCGATAATTCGATGTCAACTTTGGCTGAAGTAGAAAAATTAATCGGCGGCGGGAGTGCGGTCGCTCAACGGTAAAAAACGGATGAACAAGACACAAGTTATCGAAAAAATTAGAGAAACCGGTATTATTCCGGTTATTCGCGTTGATTCCGCACAAAAGGCAAAGGCTGTAATCAAAGCGCTTATCCGGGGCGGCATCGACGTTCTGGAAGTAACGATGACGATTCCAAGTGCAATTAAGTTAATTGAGCGGCTAACAATCGAATATAAGAGTGCCGCCCTTATCGGAGCCGGAACGGTTTTAGATAAAGATACGGCACGAAAGTGTGTCGAATCCGGTGCAAAGTTTATTGTCAGCCCGATTCTGGATTTGGAAACAGTTTCGTTTTGTAATCAAAATGAAATTGCCGTTATGCCCGGCGCGGTTACACCAACGGAAATTTTCACCGCCTGGAAAGTGGGAGCCGATATAGTAAAAATTTTCCCCGTCAGTGCGGTAGGTGGAGTTTCCTACCTGAAAGCCGTCAAAACGGTTTTTCCGCATATCGAAATGGTTCCGACGGGCGGCGTCAATTTAGAAAACGCGATTGATTACATAAAAGCCGGAGCTTTAGCCGCGGGAATGGGTAGTGAATTAACGAAAGAAAAGGAACCGGTAATTACAAAGCACGCACGAAATCTTCGAGATAAAATCAGACGGAAATAAGTGATACCGATTTTATAGCGATTAGCCGGAGCGCGTTTTGAATTAGCTGATTAAGATATATTTGCAGCGTGTTTATTAAAAGAACTAATCACAGCCCCGAAGTTTTCGATTTTATATGGCGCAAAATTATTTCAGTGCGTTTTCAAGCATCCAAACAAGGTTTCTATCTGCCATCTCTGACCGTATTCGAGCAGGATTCTTCCGCTCTGCTCCCATGAAATGATAATGACATTATCGCCGTCTTCCTTACGGCAAACCGCCACAAATACCCACTTGTTCCAAAACTTACGCCTTCTCTGAAACTCCGCCCGCTCGCCCTTCTTCATTGTCTTCA
>JALZOE010000052.1 GCA_030857325.1 Acidobacteriota bacterium | reverse complement strand
GTTTGATTCAAAGTGCTATGCTCAAATCATCGCTTGATTTATATGTTTAATAATTTTATAAAACCGCGCCGCGTCGTGATTACCGGCTTCGGCTGCGTAACGCCCGTCGGTATCGGGCGCGAAAACTTCTGGACTTCGCTTAAAGACGGCAAAAGCGGCGTTTCGCGCATCGAGAGTTTCGACGTTTCCGATTCAAAAGTCAAAATCGCGGCTGAGATTAAAAATTTCGATTGGGAAGCCGAACTCAACCCAAAAGACCGCAAACACGTTCCGCGCACTGTTCCGCTTGCTTTGCGCGCCGCTCGCGAAGCCGTTAAAGACGCTCGAATCGACACGGAAAATCTGAGTCTGACCGAACGGCAGAATTTCGGCGTCGTTTTGGGAACGGGCGGCGGCGGACTCGAATTTACCGAACGCCAATACGCGCATTATTTCCACAACGATATAAAAAACATCAGCGTCTACACGATTCCGTCTTCGACGCACGGCGGTTTGTCGAGCGAGCTTTCGATGGTTTTCGGGCTTCACGGACTTTCGCACATTGTTTCTACCGGCTGCACAAGTTCAACCGACGCAATAGCTTACGCCGCTCAGCACATCGCGCTCGGCAGACAGGATTTTATGTTGTGCGGCGGCGCTGACGCTCCCATCGCGCGCGGTATTTTGGAGGGATTTAACTTGATGACCGTTTTAACCGACGATTGGAACGACGCGCCCGAACTCGCTTCGCGCCCGTTTTCTTTGAATCGTTCGGGCATTGTGTTAGGCGAAGGCGCGTGGATTTTCGTGCTGGAAACTCTGGAAAGCGCCGCGTCGAGAAACGCGAAAATCTATGCGGAAATAAAAGGTTACGGCTCGACGTGCGACGCGTATCATCGCGTTCGTCTCGAAGAAAACGGCAATGAGCCGGCGCGCGCGATGCAGACTGCAATGCTTGATGCCGCAGTTTCACCTGAACAAGTAGATTACATAAACCTGCACGGCACTTCGACGCAGTTAAACGACAGAATCGAAACGCAGGCGGTTAAAAATGCGTTCGGCAAACAGGCTTATAAAATTCCGACGAGCGCGACGAAATCGCAAATCGGACATCCGCAGGGCGCGTCGGGCGCAGCCGGAATCGGCGCGGCGCTGCTGGCAATAAACGAAAACATCATCGCTCCGACAATTAACTTAAATGTGCCTGACGAGTTGTGCGATTTGGATTACACGCCGAATACGGCAAAGGAAAATGCCGATGTGAAAATCGCCTTGTGCAACTGCATCGGCTTCGGCTCGAAAAATTCGGCGCTGGTTTTGGAAAAGGTTTATTAAATAAACGAATTTGTACAAAAAAACGCGGCTCTTAAAACCGCGTTTTGTAGGATTATAGTTCACAGGAAAACAATAAGTTAATTATTGTTAATATTTTTATCGAATGCCACCGGCGGCGGATAATGAAAAGAACCGATTGTCCGTAAGTTCTGCGCGTCGAATTGTTTACGCGCTCCGCAATCAAGACAGGCGCGGTATGATTCATTACCGATAGTAAACGGGCGGGTCAATTGTTTATGCCAGCAACCGAAAAGCGAACCCAATAAACCGATTTTGCTGCCGAAAACTTCGTCTGTTCGATTAATAATCGATTGTGCGATTGTATTTTGTTCTAAAACTGCCTGCATACTATTTAATTTCACCTCTTTATCTATAACTTTTTGTCCATTTTTCGGACGAAATTACGAAAAACTAATTTGGCGATTTATTCTTAGCAATTGCAATGCCAAACTTTTTCCGTAAAAATATAGTTTTGCTGCAAACGATGAATTGCTTCGCTTCTTTCTTAATTTCGTATTTTCCCCAAAGTTATTTATGTATTTTCTGGAGAATAAGAGATGAAAACCGTTTTGTTAAAATCTTTCTGCTTTTTGTAATAACCGCAGCTTTCGGCTTATATCGTATGGGAGCAAATGACACCGCAGTTGATGTCATAAATGCTGTTGTTACACTCCGAGGAACTGTTCCAGGTATAAAAACAAATGGAAATGGCGCTAAAAGTTGCGAAAGGCGTTGACGGCGTTACGAAAGTAAAAGATTTACTGAGAGTTTCCCCAAACCGAAAAATTGAATAACGTAAATAATTGCTTATTTCATTGAATTATATTTTCTACTTCCGAATCTTTTTGTCTTTTTCTGCCGAAAAACCACGCGATAAAGATTGAGATAACATATAAGACCATCATCGGCGCGGCAAACAGCATCATATTCGGAATGTCGCTGGTCGGCGAGACGAGGGCGGCGACAATTAAAATAACGACAATAGCTATCTTCCAACTGTTTATCAGCAAACCCGCTGAAACGATTCCGATTCTGGATAAAACATAAGTAATAGCGGGCATTTGAAAGATAATGCCCATCGCTAGCATTATTAAGATTATAAAATCCAAATAATCAGTCGCCCGCAGCATCAATTGGAAATCCGAGCCAAGTCCGAGCAGATATTTCACCGCCGGCGGAAACAAAACATAATAAGCAAAAGCCGCTCCGATAACAAAAGATATTGTCGAAAGCCCGATAAACGGCGTAACATACGAGCGTTCGTGGCGATAGAGCGCCGGAGAAATAAAACCCCAAATCTGCCAGAGCAGAAACGGCATCGAAACGGCAATCGCCGTGTAGAGCGAAACCGTTACATAGAGCGTGAACGGCTCGGTCGCCGTCGTTACAATCATTCGCTCGTCGGCGCTCGCGTCAATTTCGTCTTTTCCGCTGAAATCGACGGGAAGCCGAATACCGCGCGGGATAACGGCATTGCTCGTAAAAATCGGCTCGGCGGTGAAAAGTCCTAATCTCTCTGTCGCGTCTTTTTCAACTTTCGCCAAAACCGAAGTTCCCGACGAAACCACGCCCGCGCCCAGCGTCGTCGCGCGGTCGAATACATAACGTCCCGTATCGCCTTCGCTCAGAGTGTTCAGCGATAAAACCTTTTCGTCGCCCGTTAAACCTTCGACCGGAACTTCGCGCCGGTTGGCTTCGGAGAGCGCCTGCCGAATCGGAACGGAAAGAAAATTGTATATCTTGTCGGAAACGAACCAGCACAGCATAAACGCGATAACTATAATTATTACCGAGTTTACGAGGCGACGGCGAAATTCGTCCAAATGTTCGAGAAACGACATTTGCCCGCTGATTTCCTCATCTTTTTCAGTTTTTTTCCTGCTTAACTTCATATCGAAAACAAATCTGTTTTATCTTTTCACTTTACAACCAATCTCGTTTCTCGCTGTTTGGTTTCGTAATTTCCGGTATTTCCGCTTTTTCTTCTTTTACCGATTTTTCGTCAAAAGTGTTTTTATCTATTTCTTTTATTTCCGGCTGATTGTTTTTTTCAATCATAACCGTCGACAAACTTCCGCCGATTGTTCGTTCCGTTTTTATGGAATCTTCCGTCTGCAAATCCGTCAGCGACGAAATATCTTTTTTAGCTCCTTCCAAATCTATTTCCTGCTGCCAGGTTCGCTTAAAATCGTCGGTCGAGCGGCGAAATTCATTTATTGTTTTGCCGATAGTTCTGGCAAATTCCGGTAATTTTCGCGGACCGAAAACTATCAGGGCGACCAGCCCGATTAACATCAACTCGGACGTTCCGATAGATTCAAAAATAAATAAGTAAAACATTTCGACCTGCCGTTTTAAGATTTTCCTACTCGATTTCTATCAAAATATCGTCATAAGATTTAACTCTACCGATAATGACCGCGCCTTCGACTTTTTCCAGTAATTTTTCCGCCTTGTCTTCTTCCAAACTAATGAGCAATCCGCCGGCGGTCTGCGGGTCAAACAGAGCGCTCTGCATTTCTTTAGTTACGTTTTCCCTAAATCTTACGGTCGCGCTGACGTATTCCCGATTATTTTTATCTCCGCGCGTCAGCATCTTTTTTTCGATTAAATCCAGCACGTTCGGCAAAAGCGGAACGGTTTCGGCTTTGATGCTGAAAGTTACATTGCTGGCTTTCGCCATTTCGTAAGCGTGTCCGAGAAGCCCGAATCCGGTTACATCCGTGCAGCCGTTCGCTTCCAATTTCCGCATAACTTCAGATGCGTTTCGCGCCGAAGTCGTCATTGTTTTCAATGCGGATTGCTTTGAGTTTTCATCGGCTTTCCCGAATTTTATTCCCGTGCTGATTACTCCCGTCCCGATTGGTTTTGTAAGAACAAGCACGTCTCCGGCTTTTGCGCCCGAATTTTTTATAATTTTTTCGGGATTGATTGTTCCCGTTATCGCGTAACCAAATTTTATCTCCTGGTCGTCAACCGAATGCCCGCCCAACACTACAACTTTTTCTTCATTCAGCGCCTTTTGACCGCCGAGCATTATTTCTCCCAGTATTTCCCAATCGCCTTTTTGCGGGTAACAAACTATCGAAAGAGCCGAAATCGGCGTTCCGCCCATCGCGTAAATATCGTTTAATGAATTAACCGCCGCGATTCTCCCGTAAATTTCCGGCTCGTCCGCAACGGGCGTAAAAAAATCGACCGTCTGCACCAAAGCCAAGTCTTCATTTAACCGAAACACACCGGCATCGTCCGATGTTTCAAAGCCAACTAAAACATCGGTCGTAAAATTTTGATTTGGTAATTTACTCAAAACTTGAGCAAGGTCGCGCGGCGCGAGTTTTGCCACTCAACCTGCGCACGAAACCATTTCGGTTAATCTTTTTTGCGTCATAACTTCCCTTTTCGTCTAAGTCAGCAGTCCGTAGATTCTGTCTAAATCAGAATCGCTGTAATACTCTATTTCAATTTTGCCGCCCGTTCCCTTTCCGTCCGGTAAAATTTGAACCTGCGTTCCGAGATGCCTGCGCAGTTTTGTTTCAGCCGCCTGCACATTTGCGTCATTTTTACGGATAATCCTTTTGTTATCAACAGTTTGCGAATCTCCTTTGCCGATTCTTTTGACGGCTTTTTCAGTTTCTCTGACCGACAGCGACATCTCAATTACTTTGTTAGCCAATTGTCGCTGCATATTTTCATCTTCCGTCATCAATAAAGCACGAGCGTGTCCAGCCGTAATTTTTTCTTCTTCCAATAATTTTTGAATGTCGTTCGGCAATTTAAGAAGTCTTAAAAAAGTCGTGATTACAGTCCGGTTTTTTCCGACTCTTTCGGCTATCATTTCCTGCGTCAAGCCGATTGTTTCAATCAAATTTTTATAAGCCTTTGCTTCCTCAATCGCATTTAACTCCTGTCTTTGGATATTTTCTATTAAAGCCAGTTCCAACAATTTTTCATCGCCTATTACTTTTACTATCGCCGGAATTTTTTGCAGTCCCGCCTTTTGCGATGCGCGCCATCTTCTTTCTCCGGCTACAATTTGAAATTTTGACCCTTTTCGGCGAACGATTATCGGTTGAACTATTCCATTAGCTCTGATTGACTGTGCCAAATCTTCCAGGCTGTCGTCGGCAAATCTCGTTCTCGGCTGTTTTGTATTAGGTTCTATTAAATCCAAATCAATTTCTATAAATTCCCCTTCTTTAACATCTACTGTTTCTTCACCGAGCAAAGCGCTTAATCCGCGTCCTAAAACTTTTCTACTCATGGCTTAATATCTCCTTTGCTAACTGAATATAACTTTCCGCTCCCTTTGACCGAATATCATACAAAATAATTGGTTTTCCGTAACTCGGTGCTTCCGCTAACCGAATATTTCGCGGAATAACCGTTTCTAACACCTGTTTTCCGTAAAAATCTCTTAAATCCTGTGCGACTGCGGCGGACAAATTCGTTCTTTCATCATACATTGTCAGTAATAAACCTTCTATTGTTAATTGCGGGTTTAAGACTCTTCTCAAACGAGCCAGCGTGTCAAATAATTCGGTTACTCCTTCCAAAGCATAATACTCGCATTGAATAGGCACTAACAAGGAATCTGCCGCCGTCAATCCGTTCACCGTCAACAATCCTAAAGACGGCGGACAATCAATTATAATGTAATCATATTCGTCTTTTATTTTTTGAAGAACCCTTTTTAGAATATATTCTCTTTCTTCAGTATCTACTAGCTCCAATTCGGCTCCGGCTAGGTTTTTATCTGCCGGTAAAACTTTAAATAAAGGCAACTCCGTCTGTAGAATAACTTTATTTACATCTTCTTTTAGAGTTAAAACGTTGTATAGCGATTTCCTTGAATTTGACCGGGCTATTCCAGAACCCGATGTTGCATTTCCCTGCGGGTCGGCATCTACCAACAAGACTTTTTTTTCCTCAACCGCTAATCCGGCTGCTAAATTAACCGATGTCGTTGTCTTTCCTACTCCGCCTTTTTGATTTGCAACAGCTATTATTTTACCCATTGTTTTAATTTTTCTTTATTTTTATTGTGATATTTAAATACTATACATCCGTTTTTATAAAAAGTGGAACGTGCTACGTTTTCACACTATAAACGTAGCACGTTCCACTTTTTATAGTTCTTGTGAACTTTTAGAAGAACTTAAATATACAAGAACGGTCGATAAAGCGGTCGAGGTAATGCCACTAATCTTTCTAATCTGACCAAATGTTCGAGGATTTTCGCGCTCAAGCCGCTCCACCATTTCATTTGAAAGACCACTGACATTGCGAAAACTTGTTTTTTCAGGAATTTTTAAATTATCGTTATGATTAAGGCGCGCAGAGACGCTCTTTTGAGCTTGAATATAACCGTGGTAGAGAGAATCAGCCAGAGCGCTATCAAGGTCGGAAGTCTTTATTGAAGTTCTGACATTTTCCGGTAAAAGTTTTAAAATCAAATCCGACGTTACGCCTTGACGTTGAGACAATTGTGTTAAAGTTATGGAATCGCCTAAATCACAATCTAACAATTGTGATAAATTTGAATATTCCATTTCAGACCTTTTATAACGGGTGAAATCGAGGGTATTGCGTAAGTTTGCTATTCGGCTTTGCTTGTTATTAAACCTTTCCCAATCATCATCGTCTAAAAGACCGATTTCCTTGGCAATAGGGGACAACCTTTGATCCGCGTTATCGTGCCGCAGCGTAAGTCTTGCTTCGGCGCGAGAAGTAAAAATCCGATATGGTTCGTCAACGCCTTGTTTGATTAAATCATCAATTAAAACACCAATATAAGCATCAGTGCGTTTTAACTGAATGGGAATTCGCTTTTGCGAACAAAATGCGGCATTAATACCCGACATTAAGCCTTGACAGGCGGCTTCTTCGTAGCCGGTCGTCCCGTTAATTTGACCGGCAAAAAAGAGACCTCGAATGCGGGTAGTTTCCATAGTAGGTTTTAGTTCTCTTGGGTCAATAAAATCATATTCAATAGCGTAGCCGGGACGAACGATTCGCACATTTTCAAAACCGTTTATAGTTTTCAAAAGGCTTAACTGCAGTTCTGCGGGCAGGGAAGTCGAAAAGCCGTTTAGATAAACTTCATTGGTATTATGACCTTCCGGTTCGAGAAAAAGCTGATGACGGTTTTTGTCGGCAAATTTAACTACTTTATCTTCAATAGAAGGGCAGTATCGTGGACCGATTCCTTTAATTTTTCCAGAATAAAGCGGCGATTGATGAAGATTTCGACGGATTTCATCGTGCAGATTTTGGTTTGTGTAACCGATAAAACAATTAATTTGCGGCTGCTCAATTTTTTCGGTTGCGAAGGAAAAGGCGACCGGATTTTCGTCGGCTGGCTGCTCCTCAAATGCGTCCCAATCAATTGTTCGAGCGTCGAGTCGTGGAGGAGTTCCGGTTTTTAATCGCCCGACGGGAAAACCGTGCTTCTTTAGACTTTCAGCCAGCTCGATTGAAGCCGGTTCGCCGGAACGACCGGCTGAAAAAGATTTTTGTCCCGTGTGTATGGTGCCGTTTAAAAAAGTTCCGGCTGCGACGATAACGGATTTTGCCCCAAATCTGCGCGTGTCCTGCATTTCTACGCCCATAACGGTATTGTTTTCAACAATTAAATCGATAACTAACCCTTGTCTCAAGTGTAAATTAGGCGTAGCTTCCAGAACGCGCCGCATTTCCACGCGATACATAGAACGGTCAGCCTGGGCGCGCGGAGATTGAACCGCCGGTCCGCGCGAGCGATTTAAGAGCCGAAACTGGATTCCCGTGCGGTCGATAACGCGCCCCATAATTCCGCCGAGAGCATCGATTTCACGAACGATATGACCTTTTGCAATACCGCCGATAGCCGGATTACAGGACATCTGACCGATTAAATCCAAATTTATGGTGATAAGCGCGGTTTCAGAACCGAGACGAGCAGAAGCGGAAGCGGCTTCGCATCCGGCGTGACCGGCGCCGATAACAATGACATCAAAAACCTCATCAAAAATCATAACTATATAAATAAAAAGCCGGGCTTTACAGAATCATATAAATTTGTAAGAGATTTCATTCTATTAAAATAAGCCTTATTAAGCTAGTGCAGCTATTTTATAATTAACGTAAGCTGAATTATATCAACAGTTAAATTAGTTATTAGAATTAAAAAAGCCATTTTAAAACCAAAATTTGTCTGACTTGTTAATAATACGCCCGACCGGATATGAGCCGATGCGTTTATCTCGATAAGGCGAACGTTCATAGAAAAAATTTAGACGGGCAAATGAATTTCCAGCAAATTTTTCGTCCTTTAATTTCTCTTCAAATTCTTTACGCAAATTATCATCTTTCGACAGCATTTCGGCGGCTAATTTCTCTAAAACATAACTTTCGGCGTATTCTTTCTGCTCGAAAATAGAATTAAAAAATCCCCAGTAAACAAGAGAGTCGGAAGAAGCCGGTTCTAATAAATGGATTGCGACATCAGCCGGTTTTTGAGCGAGAGAGACGACAACCGAATTTTTCGGAAAAGTGCGAATTTCTTTGATAAGCGTAGTTTTAATAGTCAAAGGAATACGATTTTCAAAGGAATTAGCCGCCCATTTCGGTTCGGATAAACGATAGCTTTCGACTTCAATCGTCAAAGGTTTTTCGATTCGCCGAAGCTCGATTCCGTGAATTTGTAAAACGTCGATAACGCTTTTCCATTGAGGCGGAATAATATAATAAAGCGGCGGAGCAACCGCGACCGAAACTTTCGCTTCGTCATATTTTGGAATCACAATGTCCAAAGGCTTCGTTCCATATACGATTTTTTTTGCGCCGGAAATTTTGCTCGCCTCGATACTGTATTCAACGCCTTTGAAGTTAAAAGGTTTGGAACTGTCTGTAATTTCGAGACGGAGAGGGAAGTTTCGGTTCGCGTCAAAGGTTTTGCCGCGCTCGACCGTTTCGCGTTCGGCATTTCGGTTGGCTTCAAAAAGACTCGATTTTGATTTTCCGATTTCCTCAATCGTATACCTTAAAACGTCGTAAGTTGCGCGAACACGAGACTTATAAGGTTTTAACATATGCGTTTCGATGAGCAGACCGGGACGATTTCTGAGCGGCGCGTAGCCTGTAGCAAAACGCGGCGTCGCTATAAAAGTTTCGATGCCTTTGGAAACTTCGCGCCCGTCAAATTGCAGGTAATGAGTTAAAAGATTTCCTTCCCGTTCGACTTTCGGCACGACGCGTCCGTCAAAATGCGTGTCCATCCAGCTTTTAATAAAAGGCGAAACTTCCTGAAAATGCGCGTATTCATACGTCAGGTTATAACGAAAATCCGCGCCATCGGTAACGTGACAGTCGATAAAGAAATCCGGCTGCCATTCGTTCCAGAGAGCGAGCCAGGCGCGTGTTTCGGGCGCGTCGGCTTTCATATAATCGCGGTTGAGATTTAGATTCGTAGCGGTTGCCCGAAAACCCGTTTCTTCGGGTCCGTTTTGATTTATGCGATTAAACGGGCTGAAAAGTTCGTGTCCGTCAACGTTGTAAATCGGCACGAAAACGATTACGACATCTTCGAGCAACGCGGCGCGCGTTTTCGTAATCGCAATATCGCGCAGAAGCGCCAATCCAGCGTCTTTTCCGTCTGATTCCCCTGCGTGGATACAGGCTTGGATAAAAACGACCGCCTTGCCCGCTTTACGCGCCGAAACGGGTGTA
>JALZOE010000001.1 GCA_030857325.1 Acidobacteriota bacterium | reverse complement strand
GGCGATAAAACCGGGAAAGCCGGTCAGAAAAATTGTTTCGCTGAATTTCATATCGCCGATTATAACTGAACGGTCATTCGGCGGAAAAGCCGGCTCGCCCGTAAAAATTTGAAAAACGCTTTTTACCCAAACTTTTACAGAATTAAACGAGTTGTGATATGTTTTTCACAAGATTTTTCACAGGATAAGGATTCGGCTCAAAACAACAAAATTGTGGCGGCAAAAAAAAAGAAAGCGAACGAAGAAAGTTCCGGCGAATTAAAAGAAAAGCGCTGGTCAATCGTTTCGTTTGAAAAACGCGTCGCCGAAAATCTGACCTACGCCGAAGCCGCGAAAAAATTAAAGCAGTTTGAAGCGAAAAACGTTTCCGGTTTGTGCCTTGTTACGAACGAAGCCGCCGCGAGAATTTCGGATTAGCAGTAAACATCAATTGCTAAACGGTAAATATAAAACAGTTTCTTCATTTAGCATTTGCCGTTTTCTTTTCATTTACCGTTTATCGTTAATACCACTTTTCCGAAACTCTGATTTGATTCGAGATATTTGTGCGCTTTTTCGACCGCTTCGACCGCGAAAACTTTGTCCAGATTCGGCTTGATTTTCCCCGCTGCAATCAACGGCAGAACTTCTTCGGCAAATTTTCGGGTCGCTTCGGCTTTTTCTTCGGCTGAACGCGAGCGCAAAACAGTGCCGACGATTTTCAGTCGTTTTGACAAAGCCGTACCGAGATTAAATTCCGCCGTTCCGCCGCCGGTCAAACCGACTAAAATCAAACGTCCTTTGAGGGCGAGACTTTCCAGATTTGCCGCGAAATACTTTGCGCCGACCAAATCCAAAATCACGTCAATGCCTTTATTGTTCGTCTTTTCTTTAATCTTTTCGGCAAAATTCGTTTCGTCTGAAATTAAAATCGCTTCGTCAAGTCCGAACCGTCTGCATTTATCGAGCTTATCTTTCGTGCGCGAAGTGCCGAAAACCTTGATGTTTTTCGCCTTCGCCAAAGCAAGCGCGGCGAGTCCGACGCCCGAACCGACGGCGTGAATCAGAAGCATTTCGTTTTCGGTTAAATTCGCCTGCGTGAAAATCGCGTCGTGCGCGGTAATAAATGCTTCGGGAACGGCGGCGGCTTCGATAAAACTTAAATTGTCGGGAATTTTTACGAGCAGAGACGCGTCACTCAAAAGAAATTCGGCGTTTGCGCCGCCCGCCGTAATGCCGAAAACTCTGTCGCCGTTTTTGAAATTTTTAACCGTTTCGCCAATCTCGCTAACTTCGCCCGCAAATTCCAAACCCAAAACGCGTTCGGGAAAACCTTTCGGCGCGGGATAAAATCCTTTGCGCTGTAAAATGTCGGCGCGGTTTAACGCCGACGCTTTTACATTTACAAGAACCTGCGCGCCCGTCGGCTTCGGCAAATCTTCAACCTCGCGCCATTCGAGATTTTCCGCGCCGCCGAATTCTTTAACGTAAACCGCTTTCATAGAAATTATTGCAAAAACCAAAACTTAGCCACGAACAAACACGAAAGAACACGAAATTAAAGAAAATCAAAACAAAATTATAATTTTCTTATTACAAAATTTTTTCGTGCTTGTTCGTGTTTGCTCGTGGCTAAAAATCCTCCGCGAAAATTTTAAACCTTGCGCTTTGTCGCCCGCTGCGCCATATTCATCAAATCTTCGGGCATCCATTTGCTTAAATTTTTACCTTCGGCATCGCTGATGCCTTTATGTCGGTTGCGCCATTCTTTGTCCGGGTCGTCTTCGCGCCCCGACTGCTTCGGGTAGTTTTCCACCTGTTCGAGACTGATGATAATTCCGTGCGCGATTTCTTCCCAGCTTTCGGTTTGGATGCCGCGCAGAACTACCGGCAAACCCGCCGTCCAATCTTCTTCGGGCGCGATATTGTCGTATTCGGGAATCGTCAGTTGCGCGGTTGCCGGAAACGGTTTGCCGCCGAATTCATTGACGATTTGCGACTTGACATCTTTGTAAGAATGGTTCGGATTGGCGCGTCTTATCTCCAAAGCGCGGCGGAAAATATCGGAAACGGTTGATTGGTTGCTCATAGTGTTTTGTTAAAATCTCCTGGAAATGTTTCTTAGAAATAAATTATCACGATTCATTATAAAAAGGATAAAATAGGACGCGGACGAACACGGATTTAGCAGATTGACGCGGACAATTCAGAAATTAAATTTTTATATCTGTGAAAATCCGCTTGACCCGCGCTCGTCCGCGTCCTATTTCTTAAAACAGTATGCGAAGATTCATTTACCAACTTCATTTGTGGCTTGGTTTGTTCGTCTCGATTCCGGTTCTGGCGTGGGCTTTGAGCGGTTTTCTGTATGCGCTGCCGAATACGGTCGAAGGCGGCAAAGTTGAAACGATTGACCAAAGCCGCGTCAAAATCGCGCCGAATGAAGCGATACAAAAGGCGCACGCGTTTGCGGGGAAAACTTTGCCGACGACGGCGCTGACTTTGCTGATGCGCGACGGCGCGCCGTATTATCAGGCAATCGGCGGAATGGGAATGGAGTCAATTCTGGTCAACGCCGAAACGGGCGATGTTCTGCAAACTCCGTCGCCGAATTTGGCGACGCGCTTTTTCCGGCAGGCGCATTTTTATTATTTCGCGGGCGCGTGGCAAACGTATTTGCTGCTTTTATTTTCGGCGCTGTCGGCGCTGTCGGCGCTGTCGGGCGTTTATTTGAATTGCGTTTACTGGTTCGGCGGCAGGCGAAGATAATTTCAAAACGTCGAATGCTATCTTTTGCCTGTTTTTCGGCATCTCAAGGTTTACCTCGTCTGCTAACGGGATTTTTTATAAAAATTATGAAAACATTTTTTGCATTGACGATTTTGTTAATCGGTTTTACGCATTCGTTCGCGCAGCACGAATACGCGCCGATACAGGAAAAGGAAATCAAGTATAAAAATTTCAATTACAAATCGGTGCGCGACGATAAAAACATCGATTTGCGCGAGTTTGCGGCGGGCAAAAAACTCGTAATGGTCGTTTATCTGGCGGCGTGGTGTCCGAACTGGAAGCTCGAAGCGCCGGTCGCGCAAAGGCTTTACGATAAATATAAAGCAAGCGGTTTTGACGTTATCGGCGTCGGCGAATATGCTTCGGTTGCCGATACGAAAACAAGTCTCGACAAGCTGAAAATAACTTTTCCCGTCGTCGTCGAATCGGATTCAAGCACTGCCAAACAAAAAACCGCGCACTATGAATACCGCAAAGCGACCGGCGACGCGCGCGGCTGGGGAACGCCGTGGAACATCTTTATCGAACCGGCAAACTTAGAGAAAAAAGGCGACACATTAACAAAAAAAGCGTTTATTGCAAGCGGCGAATTAGTCGAAGCCGAAGCCGAAAAATTCATTCGCCAAAAATTAGGCTTGCCCGTCGAAGACGCGAAATCGGCAACATTAAATAAAACAATCGAAGTTTGCGAGCTGGAAAAGAAAAAGACTGCTTTTGTAAAGCCTTTAGTGAAAAAATAGTATGTCTCGTCAGTTTTTATTCACAATCATATTCTCACTTTTGACGCTGAATGTTTTCGCGCAGTCAGGACGCGTCAAAACGCCGGAAACTTCCAAAACACCGCCGCGCCCGCGCGTCGTGTATGTTCCGACGCAAACAAGTTCCGATATTCTCAAACCCGCGCCGACTCCGACGCCGAAAACAAATTCTAAAACCGAAAATGAGACGGATGATGACAACGAAGTTATCAGCGTCGAATCGAATCTCGTGCCGATTCCGGTGTCCGTGCTGGACGCGCAGAATCGCGCCGTGACGAATTTGAGATTGGAAGATTTTTCGCTTGAGATTGACGGCAGACCGGCGGAAATCGGCGAGCTGTCGCGCTCGGACGCGCCTGTTTCGCTGGCGCTTTTGTTCGACAACAGTTCGAGCGTAACGACGGCGCGCGAGTTCGAGAAAAAAGCGGCGATTCGGTTTTTCAAACGAGTAATTCGTCCCGACCGCGATTTTGCCGCGCTTTATTCGGTTTCGACCGGCACGCGACTGGTGCAGCCTTTGACGAAAAACGTCTCACAAATCATCCGCGCAATCGAAAATTTCCCGCCGCCCGCGGGCGCGACCGCGCTGCTCGACGCTATTATCAAAGCCTCGGAATATCTCAAAGATTCAAACGGGCGGCGCGTTATCGTCATTGTTTCCGACGGCGAAGACACGATGTCCGACGCAACTTTCGACGATACGGTCAAAGCCGCGCAAGCAGCTAATTGTCAGGTTTATGTTGTTAAAACAAAGGAATTTGAAAACTTCAAACAAACCGGCGCGCGCGGCGGCAACGCCAACATTCGCGTTCTCGCCGCCGAACGCCGGATGCAGGAATTAGCCGCGCAAACCGGCGGCACGGTTTATTCGCCGATTGACGAAAGGGAATTAGACCAGGCGTTTGACCAAATTTCCGGCGACCTCGCCCAGCAATACGTTTTAAGTTATTACCCGGAAAACGAAACGGAAAAACGCGGCGAATTTCGCACAATCTCGCTGGCAATCAAAGGCAAACAAAACTTAAACGTGCGAACCAGAAAAGGCTATTACGTTCCGAAAAGGCGAATCGTAAATTAGTTTTGTTTTATAATCGCAAAAATTACAATCCTCGAATATGAACCAGAGCTACAGAATTACCGCTTACTTGATAATTGCTTTGGGTGTCGGTCACCAAATATTTGCAATTGTCGGCGGGAAATTCAACTTGAATATTTTGTGGTTTGTCGGTTCGGGATTTGCGATTATTTTCGCGGGATTTTTGAATGTCGCGTTTGCGCGTATCACGCCGAGAGATTCACTGCTTCGCGCTCTTTGCCTTCTCGCAAATCTAACGATTACAATTCTTTTCGCCGTCGCCTATTTCACCGTTTTGGACGAGCCGCAGGTCATTATCGGAATTCTGCTTTTCGCCGCCGCCGCAATTTTTTCGCTTCTTCTCAAAAAGTGAAATCATCAATCGTGAATCGAAAAAAGCCGTGTCTTCGGTTAAAGCGTATTTTTATTGATAAACAACGATTGACGATTGACGATTTACTATTAACGATTCACTATTGACGCTTAATTATGCTTGAAGAATACTTAAAACAATTTCTCGAACATCTCCGCTACGAGCGCAACGTCAGCACGCACACTTTGCGAAACTATTCGAGCGATTTGGGACAGTTTCACGAACACATCGCCCCACCGAAACCAGACGGCACGCGCCAGCAGATTTCGGTTAAAGACATCGACCACCTGACGATACGTGAATGGATGTCGAATCTGCACGGTTTGAATAAAAAGAAAACTTCGATTGCCAGAAAATTGGCGAGTTTGCGGACGTTTTTTCAATTTCTGGTGCGCGAAGGCGTTCTCGAAAACAATCCGGCAAAGTTGGTTGCAACGCCGCGCATCGAAAGAAAACTTCCCGTTCATCTTTCGATGGAAGACGCCGTGCGCTTTATCGAATCGCCGGATTTAGAAACGGATTTAGGAAAACGCGACCGCGCGATTTTAGAATTTCTCTACGCGACCGGAATGCGCGTCGGCGAGCTTGTCAATCTGAATCTAAAAGACATCGACTTCCGCGAAAAGCTCGTTCGCGTTACAGGCAAAAGAAAAAAACAGCGCATTCTGCCGTTCGGCGAACCGTCGCTGCAAGCCTTGATGTTTTACTTAAACGAAGCGCGCGCCGATTTTCTCGCCAATTGCCCACCCGCCGAACGGGAAGACCAAGCCGTTTTTCTCAATTATCAGGGAACGCGCATCACAACGCGTTCGGTCGGGCGAATGGTCGATAAATATATCAAACTCTGCACCGACATTCACCGCGACATCTCGCCGCACAGCTTGCGTCATTCCTTCGCCACACACCTTTTAGATTCCGGCGCGGATTTGCGCGACATCCAGGAATTATTAGGACACGCCCGCCTTTCGACAACCCAGATTTACACGCACGTTTCGATGGAAAAACTTATCGAAGTTTACGATAAAGCGCATCCGAAAGCGTGATGATTTGGATTTAAGTTGAAAACCTTTTGTGCCAAAGTTTTTATCGTCTTTCCGTATCGCGTTTTAGAAACTCTTTAATAATTTCATCGGACGGTAATCGAAAGTTTGTTTTTGCAAGTTCCGACAAAGTTTGCGAAAAATCAATTAAACTCTTGGCGGCGGCGAGTTCAAGAATGCCGAGAGTTGTCAGAACAAGCAGATTATTTTTTCGCGCTTCACGAATCGCTTTTCTATCGTCCATTAAAATCGCGTCCGCATTGGTTTCGAGCGCCAAAGCGATAGCTTCGGTTTCGCCTCGTCCGAGTTTTTTACTTTTTCAAGATTGATTGGCGACGGCGTTTTTACTTCAATCCACGCGGGTGGAAAAGCCGTCCAATCGCGGACAATTTCGGGCGTTCCGTCGTGCCGCATTTCTCTGAAAACAGCTTCGGGAATGATGATTTTGCCGAAAAGTTTTTCGAGCAAATCGGCTTTTTCGAGCAGGATTAAATAATGAAGCGGAGTTGTGTCGGAGATAACTATCATTTGCCGAGCAGATGTTCAATCGCGCTTTGTTCGATTTGAAAATCTTCGAGCGAATAATTCAGAGGAACGTTTTGCTCTTTCAAAAGCGCGTTCGCTTCGTCAATCGACAAATCCAAAAGTTCGGCAAACTGTCCTAAACTCAATTCTTCGCGGCGATAGCTTTCGACGGCGAACGATTCGAGCATCCGGCGCGAAAGCTCGCCGCGTGTTTGAAAATCAACGGCGAATTTGTCGGGAATTGTAACGAAGACGTTCATAATTTTTATAATAACATCCGCCAAAAAAAATTCTAAATTTTTATCGTTTATTCCATCTCGCTCTCGTCAATATCGAAATTGGCATAGACGTTCCGCGCGTCGTCGTGGTCTTCGATGGCGTCGATGGAATTCGAGGGTCTGTTTTCTCTAACGTTCGCGCGGGCGGTCACGATACCACGGCGCCTCGAAGCGCAGCATATTGGCGAACACACGAGTCGGACTTAACAGCATCCGGCTGAAAATTTTAATGTAGAAATTATCCGTTTTACGTTCGATGCGCCGCGTTATGAAGCGGTCAACCGCGTCTTCGGTGATGAGCATCGCCGTGCCGAGAGTCGGCGTTACTACAATATCTTCCCACGTCTGCTTGCCTTTCAAACCGACGTTGCCGATTGATGCCTGGCTAATCGGTCCGATTTCAAACTGCGTCGACCACGCCGCCGTCCACGCCATCGCCTTCATCCGGCTGCGCCAGTAATCGCCTGACGCGCCGAACTGCTGCTTTAACGCCTTCGGGTCGTTCTGCACGTAAATAAAACCCGTCAGCGAACCCTGCATCGGATGCGCGATGTAATTGGTGAAAAATCTGCCGCCGTCGTCCCAACCGTGCAGGGACTTGACCGACTCGGCATAATCTTTGAAGAATTTTCCTTTAATGGCTTGGCGCGTTTTCGGCTGCGTGAAGGCGTAACCGTGCTGGATGCCGAGAAACATCAGCGATTGCCCGATTGCCGACCGCCAGTGAAAACTCTCCGTTTTTTTATCGGCGGCGTCATCGGGCGACGGCGCGTTTTTCGTGTCGTCGAGCGAACGGACATTTGCCGACGGCGAATGAAACGGAAATTTGTTCGCGTCAACGCTTATCGGATATTTAAAGTTAATTCGCCTTTCCCGCCCGCCGGTCGAACTAAAATGACAAGCAAAATCGTTAACCTCCGTTTGACGATTCGCGCTCGACCGTCCACTTTTTTCTTCGACGGTTTCGGCATCGCCTTTACCTTCAAAAATGTTCCTTTCGCCGCCGCCTTTTATTTGAAGCGCGTTCGGCATATCGGTCATTTTATCGATTCGAGATTTTTCCAAAGTCGTATCGATTTTCGTTTCCAGAGTTTTCGACTGCGATTCGGCGGCGGAAATTTGTTCCCGTTTTTTATTTTGAGCTGAAACGGTCGGTGTATAAACCGTCCACAAACTTAAGAGAGAAAGGAAAATAAAACGCTTTGCGACACTTAGAGACATTATATGTTTACCTCACGATATGTTTACCTCACGGGAGAAAAAATTGCAGTCGTTTTTTAGTTTACTCTATTTCCGATTCGTCAATATCGAAATTGGCATAGACGTTCTGCACGTCGTCGTGGTCTTCGATGGCGTCGTAGAGTTTGAGCATTTTTTTGGCGTCGTCGCCTTCGAGCTTGATGTAGTTTTGCGGAATCATCGAAACTTCCGCTGCCTGCGGTTCGATTTTAGCGGCTTTGACGGCTTCGCTGACAATTTCAAAGTTTTCGGGCGCGGTGTAGATTTCAAAAACTTCGCCTTCCGTCTGCACATCGTCCGCGCCGGCTTCGATGGCGATTTCAAAAAGCTCGTCTTCGCTTTTTGCCTCTTTATCAACGACAATCAAGCCTTTTTTATCGAACATCCACGCGACCGAACCGGCTTCGCCCAAGTTGCCGCCGTTTTTCGAGAACAAATGACGAAGCTCGGCAACCGTTCGATTTCTATTGTCGGTCATCGTTTCGATTAAAACCGCGACGCCGCCGATGCCGTAGCCTTCGTAAGTAATTTCTTCGTAGTTGACGCCTTCGAGTTCGCCCGTGCCGCGTTTTACCGCGCGGTCAATTGTGTCGTTCGGCATATTCTGCCCTTTGGCGTCCGTAACGGCTTTTCTCAATCGCGCGTTCGCGTCAAGGTCGCCCGTGCCGCCGGTTCTGGCTGCAACCGTGATTTCTTTAATCAGTTTCGTGAAAACCTTGCCGCGCTTGGCGTCGAGCGCGCCTTTTTTGTGTTTAATAGTGTGCCACTTGGAATGTCCAGACATTATTTATAAATTGTTCCTGTATTTTAATTTGTCGAAAATGGCAATATATCACGCCTTCGCAAAGTCGGCAAAATCCGCCGATTTCAGCCCGCTGATTTTTATTTGTTTCGTTTTTGAGGTTTGTCCGGCGAGAATCTCAATCGCGCTTTTAGCGACGTTAAATCGTTTCGCCAGAACCTTTACGAGTTCGGCATTTGCCGCGCCATCGACTGGCGGCGAAGCGATGCGAACTTTGAGCGCGCCGTCGTGTTCGCCGACGATTTCGCTTTTCGACGTGCGCGGCACAACGCGCACATTGAAAATCAAAGCGCCGTCTTTTTCAATAAATTGAATCATTTTTTTAGCCACGAATTACACAAATAACACGAATAAGAAATTTTTAATAATTTGTGTGATTCGTGTAATTTGTGGCTAATTTTCTCTAATAAACAAAAGTTCGCAAAATAATCGATTGCAGAAAACTGAGCAAAAACAGTAGAATCATCGCCGAAATATCGAACATCCCAACGGGCGGAATCAAGCGGCGCAGCGGAATTAAAACCGGGTCGGTAACGCGCTGGACAAATCCGAGAAAAGTATTTCGCGAAAAGACGAACCACGATGACAGAAAGCGAATAAAAACGAACAGAATAAAGACGCTGATTGCCGCGTAAAGCAAAATACCGATTAACGCTTTTATATTTCCTTCCTTAATTGCAGCCGTCAAAACATCGATAATAAAAAACGTATTGTGAACGATGCCCAAAGAAAAATAGGCGAGGATGACGGTTAGAAAAATCGTAACCAGCGGCGCGAATTTTATATTGACGCCGAATTGCGCAAGTAGTCGCGCCGCCGGATAAACGAAACGCTCGGTTATTTTTCTGATTGTGAAAGCGAATCTGCCGATTGCGCCGAACGGATTCGGGTCTGAATAACTGAAAATTAAGCGCAGAAGCAAAAGCACGATAAAAAGCGCCGCCGCATAAAAAACAATCGAACTGATAAACGGGTATATTCTTAAAAGCATAAAGTTAAATGAAAGATTGAAAATGTAAAATTAAGATAAAAGTTCAGAGTTTTCTTATCTATATTTATCTGTATTTATCTGTGTTCATCTGTGGATAAAAGATTTTTTCTTTGACCGAAAATCGCCGTGCCGACGCGCACAATCGTCGCGCCTTCTTCAATCGCCGTTTCAAAATCGTGGCTCATTCCCATCGAAAGCGCGCCTTCGGGCAAATGCTCGTCTCGGATTTCGCGCAGTTTTTTGAAATACGAACGAGCTTTTCCAACATCTTCAAAATACGGCGGAATAATCATTAAACCAATCAATTTCAAACACTTGCAGGTTTCCAAAAACTCAATCAATTCAGGTAAATCTTTTTCGTCAACGCCGTTTTTCGTCTGCTCTTTTGCTAAATCAACCTGAATTAAAACCGCCAGGCTCGCCTTTTTTTCTTCAATGCAAATACGTTCCAATCGTTCGGCAAGTTCAACCGAATCGAGCGTGTGAACGACATCGAAAAGTTTAACTGCTTTGCGCGCTTTATTCGATTGCAGATGTCCGATTAAATGCCATTCAACCGTTTCTCTGCCGATAATTTCGATTTTTCCTTCGGCTTCCTGCACTTTATTTTCGCCGAAAACAAGAGCGCCCGCTTCGATTGCCGACTGCAAAACTTCAACCGGATGAGTTTTACTGACGGCGACGAGCGTTATCTCGTTCGCGTTTCTGCCCGCGCGCCGCGCCGCGTCGTCAATTCTTCGCCGAATCTCGCTTAAATTTTCGCGCAAATGATTTTGCATAACTTCAAATATAACAAATCCGCCGCCGCTTCTTGAACTTACATCATTAAATTCGTATTATCACATTTACCTTTTTTACGCGCGGACGTGGCGGAACTGGTAGACGCGCAGGTCTCAGAAGCCTGTGATGGTGACATCGTGATGGTTCGATTCCATTCGTCCGCATTCTTTTTTTTGCAGTTTCTTCTTTTTTCCACGCATCGCCGCTATGGAAATGCTTCTCGATTATTTTCAAAACAGACGGACAAAAATTTTAGATTCGATTCGCCAAATCGTTGACATCGAATCGCCTTCGCGCGACTTTGTGGGAAGCGCTGCGGTTGTCGATTGGCTCGAAAAACAGGCGCGGGAAATTTCGACGGATTTTCAAACGGAGCGAATCGCCGCCGAAAATTACGGCGAGCATTTTATTCTTCGCGCTTTTCCGTCCGAAAAAAAATCTGTTTTGCTTCTCGGACATACGGACACGGTTCATCCGAAGGGAAGTTTTCGGCAAAATCCAACCAGAATCGAAAACGATAAATTCTGCGGCTGCGGCGTTTTCGATATGAAGGCGAACTGCGTTTTGATGTTGGAAATTCTGCGCGCTTTTACGGAATTGAACTTAAAGCCGAAAAATCCGATTATAATTTTATTAAGCTGCGACGAAGAAATCGGTTCGCCGACGGGAAGAAAATTGGTTGAAACGGAAGCAAAACGCGCCGAATTTTGTTTCGTCTGCGAGCCTTCGGCAAACGGACGAGTCAAAACCGGACGCAAGGGAACGGCAAATTACACTCTAAAAACGTGCGGCGTTCCGGCGCACGCCGGATTAGAGCCGCAAAAAGGCGCGTCGGCGATTTTGGAAATCGCGCGCCAAATCGAAAAACTGCATTCATTTAATAACTTTGAAACGGGGACGACCGTTACCGTCGGCACGATTTCGGGCGGAACGACTTCAAACGTCGTTCCCGCCGAAGCCGAATGCGTCATCGACGTGCGTTTTACGTCAATGACCGAAGCGAGCAGAATCGAAAGCGAAATCAGAAACTTAAAATCTTTTGACGAGCGCGTCAAACTCGAAATTACGGGCGCAATCAATCGTCCGCCGCTTGAGAGAACCGAAAACGTCGTAAAACTCTACGAAAAAGCGCGAAAAATTGCCGAAAGTTTTGATTATAAATTAGGTGAAACGCAGGTCGGCGGCGCGTCTGACGGAAATTTCGTCGGCGCGCTCGGCGTGCCGGTTTTAGACGGCTTGGGCGTTGCGGGCGACGGCGCGCACACAATGGAAGAATACATTTTAATCCGCGACATTCCGAAAAGAGCAGCGTTGATTTCCGGTTTGCTGCTCGCCGAATAAATTATGGCGGAAATTGAAAAAGCCGTAAAAAGCAACGGTGCGCCGCGCAATCGCACGCTCCGTTTGACCGATGAAGAAACGAACATTTACCGGCAAAAAATTGTTAGCCTGAAAAATCCGGCGACACGCGAAGAAATTTATAATAAAACAATCTGCGGCGATTCGTTTGAAATTCTGTCGCTTCTGCCTGAAAAAAAGTTCGATTTGCTGTTTGCCGACCCGCCGTATAATCTTACAAAAAAATTCGGTGAAAATTCTTTTCGCCAAACTTCGATTGAAGATTACGAAACGTGGCTTGATTCGTGGCTTGCACACGCTGCGCGATTGTTAAAACCGACTGCTTCGGTTTACATTTGCGGCGATTGGCGTTCGTCGTCGGCGATTCAGCGCGTCGGAATGAAATACTTTCGTCTGCAAAACCGAATTACGTGGGAACGCGAAAAAGGGCGCGGCGCTTTAAAGAATTGGAAAAACGCGTCCGAAGACATCTGGTTTTTCACCGTTTCCGATAATTATGTTTTCAACGCCGAAGCCGTGAAAATTAAAAGAAAAGTTCTCGCGCCGTATCGTGAAAACGGCGCGCCGAAAGATTGGGAAAAATCAGATGACGGAAATTTTCGTCTAACGTCGCCGTCTAATTTATGGACGGATTTAACAGTTCCGTTCTGGTCGATGCCGGAGAACACAATGCACCCGACGCAGAAGCCGGAAAAACTTCTGGCGAAAATCATTCTCGCCTCGACGCGTGAAAACGATTTGATTCTCGACCCGTTTGCCGGAAGCGGCACGACGGCGATTGTCGCCAAAAAATTAAATCGAAATTTTACGGCAATCGAACGAGACGAAAATTATTGTCTGCTGGCGGAAAAACGACTCGATTCAGCCGAAACCGACAAAACGATTCAAGGATTTTCGGACGGCGTTTTCTGGGAGCGTAATTCCGCAAATTTTGTTTCCCGCAAAGGCGCAAAGTCCGCAAAGAATAAGATTGAGTAAAGCGAGTTTGATTTACAAAAATCAAACTCGAATTTATTCTTTTGGGTTACTTTGCCGCTTTGCGCCTTTGCGGGAAATTCTCTATCTTAATTCTAAAATGAAAATTGCAACCTGGAACGTCAATTCAATCGCCATTCGGCTCGAACAGGTTTTAAATTGGCTCGAAGCTACGCAGACCGACGTTTTATGTCTTCAGGAAACTAAATGCGTGGACGAAAAATTTCCGCTCGAAGCCTTTAATAACGCCGGTTACAACGCCGCGTTTATGGGGCAGAAATCTTACAACGGCGTGGCGATTTTGTCGAAACGCCAAATCGACGACGTGCAGTATAATTTCCCGGACGACACGGAAGACGCGCCGAAGCGATTGATTGCCGCGACGATTGAAGACATCCGCGTCGTCAACACTTACATACCGAACGGCACGGAATTGTGGACGGACAAATTCACGTTTAAACTCGATTGGCTGCAGCAACTTAGAAAACTTTTCGATGTAACTTGTGATGTGAATTCCGACGTTCTTCTGTGCGGCGATTTTAATGTCGCGCCGGACGAGCGCGACGTTTGGGACGTAAAATTTTGGGAAGGCAAACTACATTTTACGAAACCCGAACGCGCCGCCATTCACCACGTCAAACAATGGGGATTTACCGACGTTTTCCGGCAAATAAACGGCGACGAAAAACTTTTTTCGTGGTGGAATTACCGCGAAGGCGCGTTCTTTAAAAATCAGGGCTTGCGGATTGACCACATCTGGACATCGAAAAGTCTGGCGGCGAAATGCGTCGGTTGCTGGATTGACCGCAAGCCGCGCGGCGCGGAACGCCCGTCAGACCACACGCCGGTTGTCGCGAAATTTCAGAATTGAAGATAAGAAATAACTGAGCGTAAACCGAAAAATTGATTTTCGGGAAAAAGCAAAATAAATAAAAAATGTCTAATCTTTTATTTATTCTGCCTTTTCGCATTTAACCGGGCAGTTTTTCAATTAGATTTTTGATTTGCGCCAGATGGCGCGCTTCGTGTCCGCCGACGAGCGCGAGCCATTCGTGGGCGGTTAAGTCGCCCATAAACGGATGCGGAAATCGTGCGTCGGAACATTCGACGGTTTCAAAAAGCGGGCGCAATTTTTCTAGTTGCTCGCGCGTTTCTCTCATCTTTTCGAGCGATTCGGCAACGGTTTTCGTTCCCGTCGGGCGCACGCGGTCGGGCGATTCAAATTTCATATCTTGCATCTCCGCTGCTTTTTTCATAAAACTTTCGGAAAAAACCGCTTTGCCGTCCGCCTTGTTTCCCGAGCTTTGCGCTTCGGCAAGCAGTTTGCCGGAAATTTTCGTCATACCGTCTTCGACCATCGAAAGATGCTCGACAAATTGGGCGACCGTCCATTTCTCGCCGTCGGGCAGAAAATTCGCCCGCTCGTCCGGTAAATTTGAAATTGTTTCGATTAATTCCCGGCGAATTTTATCGTTTGTCTGGTAAATGTCGGCAATTGTTTGATTGTTCATAATTATTTGACGATGGCGACTGCCTGCGGGCTGAAAATCAGACGATGCCAGCGCAGATAACTGCGCGCGCTGTCGGCTTCGTTTTGTATCAGCTTGACGTAGCCGGTTTGCAGATACAGCATTTTATCTTCCGTCCATTCGAGATTGATTACCGGGTTAAAGGAAACGAGCGTCGCGGCGTCCGGCAAAGTTCCAATCGGTTGATTGACGCTTACATTGACGCTTGTATTGGCGTTTGTGTTGCCGTTCGTATTGCCGTTCGCGTTTGCCTGGGCGTCGGTGTTTGCATTGCCTTCGTTTTGCAGTTTGCGCTGCGCTTCTTCGTCGTAGGCTTTCGAGGAAATCAGCAGTTGATTACGCAGGGGAATCGCGGCTTGCGTCGGCGCGTCGCCGATGGCGTCATAAATTCTCACCTGCGTATCGAAGGCAATGCCGACTTTTGCCGAATCGGGCGACCAGACCGGGCGAACGGTCGTCGGATTATCGTCAAGCCGCCGCTCGCGTCCGTTTTTCTCGACAAGCCGCAATCTGCCCGCCGGTATGAACTGCTCGCTTTTAAGGTCGGCTTGCGACTTCAGATAATTCCATTCCTGGTAAGTGCCGGCGAGCGCCGCCAGCATTGCACTGTCCGGCGACCAGACAAAATAAAAATAAATCAAGCCTTCGTTCTGCGTAAGCGGTTTTAGGTCGCCGCCGTCGGCATTGCAGACGTAAAGCTGCTCGGTGCGGAAAGTGAAAACGTTTTTCGGCGCTTCGTTTACGCTTGTCGGCTGCGAAATGTTTGCGTCGGCGTTTGCAGCGTCGGCGTTTGCGGCGTTCGCGTTCGCTTCGGTGTCTGCTTCGGAATCGGGCGACGCATTTGCGGCATCGTCCGCCGGTGTCGCGGACGGCTCGGCAACATTCGATTGTTCGACGCGCGCCATTGCGACAAAAGCAACGTCGGTCGAAGCCGGCGACCAGATTATCGTTTCGGCAAAATGCACCGCCATTCCGTCGTGCGTGATTTTCTGCAAAAGTTTTCCGTCCGGCGTATACATATCGAGCCGAAATTCGGCGGGAAAATCCTGCACTTTATGGTAAACCGCCAAAACTCTCTGCTTGTCCGGTGATGTAATCGTTTTATCGAGTATTTCCTGCGGGCGGTTCTGGTCGAAATCGTTCTGCACCGCCGCGTTTCTCTCTTCCGACTGCATCGCCTGATTATTGGCGGGCGGCGCGGGAACATCCGTTTCAAAACGATAATTGAGCTTAACCGACGGCACGTCGCGCAAACTCGCGGGCGCAACCGTCGGCGCTTCAAAAACAGCGCGCTGACAGCCGAATGCGGAAAGCGCGAGCGCGATTAAAATTAACTTTGCAAATAATCTTTGATACATAAAAAACGGAGCGCGGACTTCAGTCCGCAACAGTGCAACAGTAACGACGGTAAGTAGATTTTGCGGACTGAAGTCCGCGCTCCATAAATTACTTTAATTCCGTGCCGAAATAAGTTTGATAAAGACGTTTCTGGTCGTCGGTCGGATTTTCGACGGCGACGATTTCATAGCTTTGCGGCGCGCGTCCGCCCAAGGTAATTTCGATGTCGCGCATCTGGTCAAAGCGAAAAACGGTTAATCGAATTTTATCGCTCGGACGTTTCGTGTTGAGATAACTTGTTAGGAACGCCTGACTTGCGCGGTTGCCGTCAACGGCGACGATTTCGTCGGCATTATTTAAGCCCTGTTCATACGCGGGCGTTCCGGCGGGCGTCGCGCGAACGGTTAATCTGTCGCCCGCCTGCGTCAAATCCGCGCCGAGATACGCTTTTTCCGCCGCCTCGCCGCCGGTCGTCAATTTCAAACCGAAGCCGCTTAAGATTGAATTATAATCAATTTCTTCACGCCCGCGCACGTATTTTGCGAAAAAGTCATTTAAACTCTTTCCAGCCATCATTTCCGAAATTTTCTGGTAATCTTCGGGCGTGAAGTTTTTGTCTTTCTTGGCAAATTCGGCGTAAAGATAACGCATCACGTCGTCGAGCGATTTTGCGCCGTTCGAGTCTCGGCGAATCTGCAAATCTAATAAAAAGCTGACAATATCGCCTTTGTCGTAATAGGAAATCTGGTTGTTTATCGAGTTTTCGTCCTGTCTGTAAAATTTAATCCAGGCGTCGAAGCTCGCTTCTTCCAGAGAAGTTTGAAAACGTCCGGGACGATTCTGCAAAGCCTGAATCGCCGCCGCTTTTCCCGCCAAAAATTCTTTGTCCGTAATAATTCCGGCGCGCCCGAGCAGCACCGATTCGTAATGCGACGTGGTGCCTTCGGCAACCCACAAGAGCTTTGTGTAATTTTCGTTGTTGTAATCAAACGGTCCGAGCGTGTCGGGGCGAATGCGCTTGACATTCCAGAGATGAAAAAATTCGTGCGCCACGAGCGATAAAAAATCTTTGTAGCGCGCGCCCGTCAAACCGAAACGATTAAACTGCAAAGCGGTCGAATTAAGATGTTCGAGACCGCCGCCGCCGCGCAGGTTCAAGATAAAAAGATAATCGTCGTAGGGAAGGTCGCCGAAAATTTTGTAGCTTTCCTCGATGATTTTCGACGTGTCGGCGGTGATGCGGTTCAAATCGTAATTGCCTTCGCCTTCGACGACGTAACGGTGCGGCTTGCCCTGCACGGTAAACGACGCTTCTTTGTGATTGCCGACTTCAAACGGCGAATCATACAAAACGTCGAAGTTCGGAGCGCGAAAAGTATTCGCCTGACCTTCGACGCGCGGCAAGCCTGTCGCTACTTTCCAATTGCCGTAGGGATTTACTTTTAATGTTGAAGGCGCGCTCAAAAAGCCTTTCGGATTCATCAGCAGCGCGGCGTTATTGAAAAATGCGTGGTCGGCGTTCAGTTCATTTGTGCGGACGGTTAGTTCGTTGGCGTAAACATTATATTTGACGACGATTTCATTCGCGCCTTTCGTCTGAATCCGCCACGTATTTTTATTGGTTTTTTCCCAACCGAGCGTGTTTCCGCTCGCGTCTTTCGCCGCAAAATCCTGAACGTGGCGCGCGTATTCGCGGATTAAATAACTTCCCGGCGTCCAGACCGGCATTTGAATTTCCGTTGCCTGCGGCATCGCCGAAGATTTCAGCTGCATCTCGACTTCCAATAAATGCGTCCACGGCTTTGACATCGAAACCGTGTAACTTATTTCCGGCGCGACCGGCTTTACTTCCGCCGCCTGCGCCGGTTGTTTGCCTCGCGGTTTTCTGCGCTGCGCACTCGTTTCTTGATACATAGAAAAAATCAGTGCAAAAATCACAATCGTCAGAATTTTCGTGTTTGTTTTTAATCTCATTTCTTTATTTGATACGCCCGAATATTATTTTGTCTCTTCGCCTATATTACAACGAAACAATAGTTTGCTAAAATTGGCGTTATGGGTTTGCCAAAATTAAAGACAAAAATCAGCGTTGAAGATTACCTTGAAGGCGAGAGAGTTTCTCCGATTAGATACGAATACTTTTGCGGTGAAGTTTATGCGATGGCAGGCGCGAGCGCTAACCATAACCGAATTGCGCGAAATTTAGTCGCTTTATTGACAAACCACTTGCGTGATTCTCCGTGCGAACCGTTCTTCAATGACATTAAGGTTCAAGCCGCATCGGATGTTTATTATTACCCCGATGTTTTGGTTTCCTGCGAAGAAACATCGGAAAATTCTTACTTTCGCAATACTCCCGTTTTAATAATCGAGGTTACATCGCCTTCGACCGAGAAAATCGACCGGCGCGAAAAGCTCGCGCTTTATTTGCGAATGCCGAGCGTTCAGGAATACGTCATCGTTGACCAGCACAAAATGAACGTCGAAATCCACCGCCGACAGGAAACGGGAAGCTGGATAACTTATTATTTCAACGAATCCGACGACGAAATCGAATTTAAATCCGTCGAATTAACCTTGCCGATAACCGAAATTTACCGCCGCGTGAAATTTGAAAAGAGAAATGCCGACCAATCCGAAGAAGAATAACGAAAAAAGCGAAAAAGGCGAAACTCCGGGCGGCGAAAAGTTTTTCACCAAACCGTTAATCATAATTTTCACCACGATTTTCATCGATTTAGTCGGCTTCGGCATCGCCATTCCCGTTCTGCCCGATTACGCCAAAAACGAATTCGGCGCGTCGCCGTTCGTTATCGGCTGGCTGCTCGCTTCCTATTCGATAATGCAGTTCATCTCGACGCCGTTTCTCGGACAATTATCGGATAAATACGGACGCCGCCCGGTTTTATTTTTCAGTCTTTTGGGAACGAGCGTCGCCGCGCTGATTACCGGATTGTCGTCAACATTGCCGCTATTGTTTTTCGGCAGAATTTTCGACGGAATGACCGGCGGCAATATCTCGACCGCGCAAGCCTACATCGCAGACGTTACAACAAAAGAAAATCGCGCTAAAGGAATGGGTTTAATCGGCGCGGCGTTCGGGCTGGGATTTATTTTCGGTCCGGCAATCGGCGGAATCCTGAGCAAATTCGGCTCGCACACGCCGTTCTTTTTCGTTTCTGCGCTGGCTTTTATTAACGCCGTTCTGCTTTATTTCATTTTGCCTGAATCGCGCAAATTCGGTGAAAGCGAAATTATCGAAAAACGCGGCAGTCGTTTCGGCGAACTGTTTGAATCGTTCGCCGATTCGCGGTTCGGCATCGTAACTTTGCTTTACTTTCTGCTCGTCGTCGCCTTTTCGATTATGACGACGGTTTTCGTGCAATACACGTCGTTCCGCTTCGGCTACACGCCCGAACAAAACGGCTACTTGTTCGCCTTTATCGGCGTTCTCGCCATCATTTTACAGGGCGGAGTTTTCGCAAGATTAGTCGAAAAATTCGGCGAAACGCGGCTTGTTGTTCTCGGAAGCGTTTTATTGGCAGGAAGTTTCTTCGCCGTTCCTTTCGTCGGACCCGCAACCGGCGGTTTAACGGCTTTGCTGATTGGAATCGCTTTTTTCTCAATCGGCAATTCGCTCTCGTCGCCCGCGCTGACAAGCCTTGCGTCAAAAGAAGCGCACGAACAATCGCAAGGCAAGACGCTTGGGATTTTACAGTCGGCGGCTAGTCTCGCCCGCGCCATCGGTCCCGCGCTGTCCGCATTTCTACTTTACAGCGCAACCGCGCCCGGCAATTTGTCCGATTACACGCTTTACCGAACTTTCTGGACGGCGGCGGCGATTATGATTGTAACGGTTTTGATTTCGCTTTATTTTGCGAAAACCGAACGAAGGGAATTAGCCGCAGTTTAAGCGAAGAAAATTTAACCACGAACAAACACGAAAGAACACGAATAGTAATCAGATATTAGGAAACAGGTGTTAGGTTTTAGGCTTATGAATTTTTTTAACACCTAAAACCTATTTCCTAAAGCCTACTTGCCCTTATTCGTGCTATTTGTGTAATTCGTGGCTAATTTATTTCTTCAGCGTCAAAACAGTTTCGAGTTTCCAATCTTTATCGGCAAACGCATCTTTCGATTTAATAAATAACCAATTTTTTTCCTGATTCCACATTTTCACCAAAGTAAATTCGCCTTTTAACTTCGCGCCGTAAAATGTAAAAACCAATTTTCCTTTCGCCAATCGTTCCGCCGCGTCTTCGCCTGTTTCAAATTCACCGTTGTCCCAAATTCTAACTTCGCCCGCGCCGTAAGTTCCTTCCGCCAATCGTCCTTCAAAACCGATATAACCGATTGAATGGTCGGGAACGGCGACCGCCAATCTTTTTTCCGTCGGATTCATCGAAACGCCTTTCGGCACAGCCCACGATTTCAAGACGCCGCCGATTTCCAGCCGCAAATCGAAATGCAGGCGCGTCGCGTGATGTTCGTGAATGACAAAGCGTTTTCGCGGCATTAAATTCAATCTTTCCAGCCCCAGGGCGCATCCGGCTTGCCGACTTCCTTTGAAATATCAAAGCGGACGCTGAAAAATCTGTCCGTTCCCATTCGCCGCAGATTGTATGTGAAATACTCGCCCGGAACGAGGTCTATCCACCAGGTATTGGCGGCGGCGGCGGGCAGAATGTCAACGGTCTGCTGGTCGGCGGGAAACATCTGTCTGGTCGTCGCGCCGCCGCTCGTCGTCCAACCGCCGTACATCGTTATTTTATCGGGCGTTCCGTCCTCGTGGTGATGGTCGTGTTTGAGCAGAATGCGGTCTTTCTTTTTCGTCAAAACCCAGGTTCTCGATTTGTCCGCGCCGACAAAAAACGGAATTCGGACGCGGTTTTTGTCGCAGGCGCGAACGTGCATTACAAGTTCGTTGCCTTTAAAGGCAACGTCGTTTTCGGGCGCGGAAACCAATGCTCCCGCGTAAGCCTTGCCGCATAACTTTTGCAGTTCCGTCCAAAAAACCGCGCTTCCCGCATTCTGCTTGATCTGCGCGTTCGCCGGTTGGTTAAGACTCAACACAAAAACCGAACCGAAAAGCAAAAATGTAAAAATAGTATGTTTCATAGCTTTTTAATTAGTATTCAATAATTTTGTCTTTGATTTTATTCGGTTTTCTTTTATATCTCCTGATTTTGACAATCCAGATTTTATCATATTCATCTTCGCCGAGTTTTTTGTATTTGTCTTGTTTTATCAGCATATTGACGAGCGCGGGCGTGGTCGAATTATGCCCGATGACGACGACGCGCTTAAATTTTCCCGACATTATCAAATCGCTCATTTGATTTAAATTGCGTTCGTCGTAAATCAGAGTCATTGCGTTTCGACTTCGCGCCAGCGGTCGCGCCGTCGCTCTGGTGCGAAGATAGTCGGTCGAATAAATCACGTCCGGCTCGTATTTATTTATCGTCTTCGCCAGCTTTTCCGCTCTCGCTTTTCCCGCCGCCGATAATTCGGGATTTGCCGTATTTTCGTCGGTCAAATCCTTTTCCGCGTGGCGCAGCAAAACGACCGTCAACTTGCGGTGCTGTGCAGAAACACCGTCCTTCGCAAATATCGACAGCAGCAGCGCCGCCAAAATAGAAACAATAAATCTCATACGTCTCTGCTTCGTAAATTTAAAAATCGAATTTCCTCCGTTTGCATTAAATAAACATTTTCACAGATTCAAAATACCGAACGCGGTCGAAAACCTGTTTTATTGATTTCAAATTTTAAGGTCATCGAGGTTCAAAACACTAACGGAAGAATCAATATTTAGAAAATCTATTCCAATCGTCGGTTAATAAATCGGCGTTCGCGCGTTTAGCGGTCGCCAAAATTATCGCGACGGGAAATTTTATCTTTTTGGGTTTGTTTTTTCGGTAGATGATTGCTTGGTCGGCGATTTCTTTGTCGATGTCGGTAACTTCGACACTATCGAAGAATTCATCTATCAAATCTTTTTCAGTTTGGATGATGAACTCATACGCATAGACTTCCATATAAGTAATGACTGAAACGTAAAACTTATCGTATCTCGAGCGCAGTTTTGCAAGGTCAATCTTTCCTTTGGAAAAAAAGATTATCAAATTGCTGTCGAGGACGGCTTTATTCCCATTCATCTCTCAGCTTCCTTTGCCATTCGACGGGATTTTCGATGTCCTGAAACATATTCGCTTCCTTCATCTTTTCGAGAACAACAAACAATTTATCTTTCTTCGCTTTGTTCTCGTCGGGCGCGTCGAGCGTGATGACGACGTGAGCGACGGAGTTTTCGTAACCTTCAAACTCTTTCGGCAAATGTATGACGCCGTGTTCGATTTTTGTCGTAAATTCTACAGAGTGCATATTTTCAAAGTAACTCAAAAGGCGTTTTTGTTCAATGATTTTAACTTAAACGAACATTTTCCCCGGATTCAAAATGCCGTTCGGGTCGAAAACTTTTTTAATACCTTTCATAACTTCGAGCGTCGGCGCGTCAATCGCCATATCCAAATATTGGGCTTTGACGTAGCCGATGCCGTGTTCGCCGGAGATTGAGCCGCCGAGAGCGACCGAGAGCGCGAAGGTTTCTTTGACGCATTCGCGGGCGCGCGTTATTGATTCGGGGTTGTTGCGGTCGCACATAAAATTGACGTGGATGTTGCCGTCGCCGGCGTGTCCGAAGTTGGCGACGAAGATGTCGCGGCTTTTGGCGATTTCTTCGACGCGGGCGATTAATTCGGGAACTTTTGAACGCGGCACGACGACATCTTCGTTGATTTTCAGCGTGCCGTATTTCATCAAAGACGGAGAAATGGCGCGGCGCACGTCCCAGAGCTTGTCTTCTTCTTCTTTGGTGCGCGAGCGCAGAATGTCGAAGCCGTGATTGTCTTTTAATATTTTTTCAATCGCCTGCGCTTCCTTTTCGACCTGTTCTTTTCCGCCGTCAACGGCGACGATTAAAATCGCGTTCGCGTCGGACGACAAACCAAACGCGAAATTTTCTTCAATCGCGCCGATGCAGTTTCTATCGACGACTTCCATCGCCATCGGCAGCAAGCCTTCGGGCGTAAATTTCGTCAAAACTTTGCACGCTTCTTCCATCGTTTTGAACGAAGCGCGCACGGTCGCCGTCGCTTCGGGCATCGGCAGAAGTTTCAAAGTCGCTTCGGTGATAATTCCCAAAAGCCCTTCCGAGCCGCACATCAAGCCGGTCAAATCGAAGCCGACGACGTTTTTAACCGTTTTGCCGCCAGTGCGGATAACTTCGCCCGTCGCCGTTACGACTTCCAAGCCTAAAACCGAATGTTTCGTTACACCGTATTTCGGCGTCCGCATTCCGCCCGCGTTTTCCGCAATGTTGCCGCCGATAAAAGAATCCTTATAACTCGCCGGGTCGGGCGGAAAAAGCAAGCCGTATTTTTCGACCGCCTGCTGTAACTCGTAAGTTGTCAAACCGGGCTGGCAAATAACATATAAATCATCGGGATTGATTTCGATAATTCGATTCATTCTGTCCGTGCCGACGACGATGCCGCCGTCAACCGGAACAGCGCCGCCCGTGTAACCGACGCCGCCGCCGCGCGCCGTAACGGGAAATTTGTATTCGTTGGCGAGTTTCAAAATTTCGCACATTTGCTTCGTGCTTTCGGGAAACACGACGGCTTCGGGCGGAAACTTTTCCTTGACGGCATCCGCGCCGTAAGGCTCAACCTTTTTCGGCTCGACTAAAACATTCGCCGCGCCGACTATTTGTTTTAATTTTTTAATAACTTCCGGCTTTGAAGCATTCGTTGTCGCGCGCGGTTTGGCGTTGAAATGGATTGATTGATACATTTTGTATTTATTCGATTGCTTCGATTCTGTCGCGGAAAACATTAACGAGTTTGTGATTTTCACTTAACTCAATCACGTCATTCCAAATCGCCGTCGTAACTGTAAAAAAATCGCGCATCTTCATATTTCCGAAACGAATGTGAATCACTTTCGGCGGCGGTTCGTGAAAGATAATGCGGTTTGAAAAATCGCTGTCTTTGGTAATGATTGTCAGATTTCTATCTTTAGCGTGATTCCAAATCTGCTCGTCAGTCTATTCGTCGTTAATATCAATTTGA
>JALZOE010000392.1 GCA_030857325.1 Acidobacteriota bacterium | reverse complement strand
GGCGTGACGGTCGCCGCCGGACGGCTTCAGGATGCGGGAGTCATCAGCTACGCGCGCGGTCATATTCACGTCCTCGACCGACAGAAACTCGAATCCTGCGCCTGTGAATGCTACACAGTCGTCAGAGACGAGTACGAACGCCTGCTGACGTTATAATCAAGGCGGATTGTTTAAGAGCGCGTTGCCGCCGCTTTGAGACGGCACTATTTTTCGCGCGTCGAGCAAACGGCTGATAAAGTCTCTCAACTGATTGAAATTGTCCGGGTGCGCGAGATAAATGTTCGACTCGACAGAAACTTCATAACCTTCTTTTAATTCGCCGACGCAAAAAATAATAATCGGTAAATCGTCGTTTAATCCGGCGAGCGAGCGAATGCGCTTTGCGGCGACGACAATATCGCCGACTTCTCCGTCAAGACTGACGAGCATTAAATCGGGCGAACTCAAACGCGCTTTCTCCACAGCTTTCCGCTCGTCTCTCGCCGCCTCGACGCGGTAACCGCCGCGCGTGAGCAACTCCTCGATGCCGGCAAGCGTCGCTTCGACATCGTTCACCACCAAAATCTTTCGATTACCGTTTTTAATCATCGGATTTACAACTCCCGTATGTTTCAGATTACAACGCGAATTATAAATTTATGGCAGAGGAAATTACGCGGTCTGTGCGCGAATCAACATAGAGCAATCTCACGTGCGGAAGCCCGCATGAAGTAAGGGCGCAATCGGAATAACACCCTCGACTATCGTGCGGGCTTCTGCAAGAAAAAATAAGTTCAGCGCGATTTGCGAATGACCGCGAAATCAAAAACGTCCGGGCGGGAGTAATGACCTGATACATCAAGCGTCATTTTTTCCTTATCAATGAAAGTGAAATCCAGTTCGGCGGTGATAATTGTTTCCTCGTCAAAAATCGGCTCGACGACCAAACTGCCGTCAGGCGCGACGATGCAGCTTCCGCCGCGCAGAATGTTTTCGGGCAGTTTCGATAAATCCGTCTCAGTCAAAAGTTCCGCCGGCAAATCCGCCGCTTTCATCATCAAGCCCGCCGCGAGAACGAAACATCTGCCTTCAAAAGCGTAATGACGGCTCGCAATCTGGTGCGTTTCGTGAACGGTCGGGAAAACCGCGACGTGAATATGTTCGCCGTCATCGTGTAAGGCTTGCCGTGCGAGCGGCATCCAGTGTTCCCAGCAAATTAGTCCGCCGACGCGCCCGAAATCCGTCTTGACGGCTTGGAGTCCCGCCGCGTCGCCTTGTCCCCAAACAAGCCGTTCGGTATAAGTCGGAACAAGTTTGCGGTGATGATTGAGCAGTTTTCCGTCTGCGCCGAAAGTCAGCAAAGAATTGTAAAGCGTTCCGTTGCCCGCGCCCTGCTCGACGCGCTCGTTGATTCCGATTATTAAAATAATCTTGTGTTTAGCGGCGATTTCGCCAAGCGTTTCTGTTTCCTTGCCCGGCACGACAACGCTGTTACGCCGCAAACGGGCGAAAACTTCCTTCGTCGGTTCATAATTCCAGAGCGCGGCGCCTCGACAGTAATCGAGCCACGCCGGATAACCCGCCAGCCACGTTTCGCCGAACGCGACGAGCTTCGCGCCTTTGCTCGCCGCCTGCTCAATCAAACTGACGGCTTTAGCAAGACTCGCCTCAAGATTCATAAAAACCGGACTAGCCTGAACGATACTTACAATTAATTTATCCGACAATTTTTCTCTCCATCAGAAAATTTGAAAACAAACCGCTCATAGACCGCGCCAAAATTCTTCACGGAATAAGTCGCTGTTTCACGCTCGCTTCTAATGACTTGTTCTCAGCTTGCGTTAGAAATTCTTTTCGTTTTACTAACGAGCCATTTAGCCATCTTGTGAGCTGAACAAACCAACAACCAAAATTATCAAACACCATATCCGAAAAAACGAATCCCAGGATTCTCTTTCCCGCAAACCATACCACGCGATGCCGTTCAGCAACCCGCCGACAATCATTACAATTTGCAATCGGCTGGCAAAAGTAAACAGTCTTTCTTTCGACCAGACGTAACTGAGTAACACAACCAGAAACAAAGATACGCTAACCATCAACTCGCCTATCTTATGCTGGATAACTCCATCGAGAGGAATTGCTGAAACGCCGGAGCGATTGACAACTTCTAAAAACACTCGCCCTAATTCAGCCAACATATAGCCGAACGCCAATAAGCCGATGAGCGACATCAACCAAAACATTATCTTCTGTTTTTTCATATTTCACAGACGCGAGTTAAGAGCCGAGCTTTTGAATTTTACGGAACTAAATAATTTTCAGACATAGAAACGGCGGTAGTTCATTAACGCCATATCTTAGGAGATTCCATCGCGTTCAATTTCCTTGCCTTCGCGCCGAGCCTGCGCCCAAGTCATCGGGAAACGTCGGACTTCTCCGCTTTGTTCGGTGTTTTCCAACATTTCGAGCGCGGCGAGAATTATTCTCCGTTGTAACTCTTGATGATGCGGCACGCCGAAATGATGTCCCATCATAAACGGCAAAAACACCGCTCGCGGCGGTTTGATGTGTTCGGTTACGTCAAGTGCGACGATGATTGAAACGGTTGGAATTCCTCTTTTTTCGACGGCACGCTGAACCAGCGCGATGCTCTGATGGCAAATCGGTCACGCCGGGGCGAGCAGCGCGGCATCCGGTTTTTCCGCTTCATCCGCATCGGCGATGTCTTCGGCAAGCGTTTGCTCCAATCTTTCGGCATCCATATTGTAGCCGATAAACGAAAAGAAATTCGGCGCATGTTCACCGACAACTTTTGCTTTTGCTAATTCCTGTAATCGCTCAATCGGAAAGATAACATTTAAATCGCGCTTTGCGCCGACGGTCGGATATTTGAGTTGATGAATTTCCAAATCCGAAGGTTTTGAACCGGAAGGAACGCGCCTGAAAGTGTAATCGCCGATTGGATGAACCGTATCGAACGGCATCGAACCTTTCGGCTGAACTCCGGCGGTGCTGACAAATGTTAAGCGTGATTCCGACAAAGGTTTTTTCAACTTCGCCAGCGGCACAAAATCCGTTTTCGTAATCATCGCGCCCGGATAGCGTTCGTTGACCACTCCCCACAAATCGGGACGCAGTTGATTTGTTTCGTTAAAGTTCTCCATCGTGAATCCATTCTCCCGAACGCCGGACAAAATAAAAATGCAGGTGAAAGAAAAGATGCGCCAGCGTCGCCGCGTCCGTTTCGGCTAAAGTCTCAAGAATAAATTCGCGCTTCGTTTCAGGAACATCGAGCAATAGTTTTAAGGCTTCAATCCACGCCTTATCAATTTCTTTGCGCCCGTTTGCTTCATCGCCGTCGCCGAAATGCAGGCGCACGTAACGAATCAATTTTTCCGTATCGCCATCGGCAACGGCTTTTTTCAAATAATCTAATGACACAAATAATAAATTCCTTTTTACGTCGGACTTATTCCCGTTAAGTAAACGCTGAGTGCTTCCGTATCAACCGTTAGAGGTTTATTTCGCTCATACTGCACGAGACCGCGACGGCGTAGTTTGCCCATCGTGACGGTGACGTGCGGAC
>JALZOE010000391.1 GCA_030857325.1 Acidobacteriota bacterium | reverse complement strand
GGCGCGGCAGTTATTCAATCGACCAGCAGCGTTATAACTTTCAATTCGGCGGACAAACTTTCTCGGAAATAAAAAACGGCAAAGTCGTCGGAATGCTGCGCGATGTCGCGTATCAATCCAGGACGACCGATTTTTGGAACGCCTGCGACGGGCTTGGCGGCGCGGTAACTTATTTATTGCCCGGAACTTTTAACGACGGCAAAGGCGAACCCGGACAATCGAATGCCGTTTCGCACGGCTGCCCGTCGGCGCGATTTCGTCAAATCGACGTTCTCAACACAGCCGCTCAAGCTCCGCGCCGTTCATAAGGGAGATTAAAAAAGATGCTTTTAACCGAAAAAGAAGCGAAAGCTATCACCGAAAAAATGTTGTCATTCGGCAAAGCAAACGATGCGACCGTCAGCGTCGGCAGTGAAGACGCTTCACACATTCGTTTTGCCGAAAACGCTTTTTTAACGAGCGGCAAACGCGAAAATCGCCAGGCAAGCGTAACCGTTTGGATTGAAGGAAAGCGCGGCTCGTCGTCAACCAACGATTTGGATGACAATTCCTTGCGGCAGGCGGTCGAGCAAGCCGAACAAATCGCGCGTCTCGCTCCGGTTGACCGCGAATACATTCCGACTTTGGGACGGCAAACATACAGACCGACGGGCGGATTCATCGAAGCGACGGCAAACATTTCGCCCGCCGCGCGCGCAAAAGCGGTCGGCAATATTCTCGCCGAAAGCGAAAAAGCGAAAATTATCGCCGCCGGTTTTTATCAATCGCAAGCCGAAGCAACGGGGTTTGCCACCAAAAACGGAAACTTCGGTTTCCAGCGAAATACGGTCGCCGGATTGTCGGTAACGGGACGAACGGCGGATGGCACAAGTTCCGGTTATTTTGCGCGAAGCCATTTCGACGCGAATAAACTGGACACGGCGCGAATCGCCCGCGAAGCGATTCGCCGAACTCTGGACGGCAGAAACGCCAAAACACTGGAGGCGGGCGTTCACACGGTAATTCTCGAACCGCAGGCGGTCGCCGATCTGCTCGGCTCTTTCGGCGGCGGCTTCGACGCTCGCAGCGCCGAAGAAGGGCGCAGTCCGTATTCGGCTCTCGGCGGCAAAACCAAGCTCGGCGCAAAGATTTTCGACGAGCGCGTCAACATTTTAAGCGACCCGTGGAACGCGGAGCTTCCAGGCGCGCCATCGGCGCAAGCCGGGATTCCGTCGCAAAAAGTTTATCTCGTTAAAAACGGAGTTCTCGATAATCTGGTTTACTCGCGTTTCTGGGCAAAGCAAAAAAACGTCGAGGCGACGCCCGGTCCGGTCAATACAATTATGGAAACGAGCGGAAAAGCGGCGACGGTTGAAGAAATGATTGGCTCGACAAAGCGCGGACTGCTTATCAGCCGATTCTGGTATATTCGCTCGACCGACCCGCGAACCGCGAGCTTGACCGGTTTAACGCGAGACGGCGTGTGGCTCGTCGAAAACGGGAAAATTCAATATCCGGTGAAAAATTTACGCTTTAACCAATCAATCATCCAAATGCTCGCGCCGGGCAACGTCGAGCTAATCGGCGCGTCCGAACGTGTCGGCAATACGGACAGCGCGTCACTTCTTCCGCCTTTGAAATTAAAAGCGTTTAATTTTACATCGCAATCTGAAGCCGTCTAATCGGTCGAATCAAAGTAAATACGTTGGCATCAATCTTTTGCGGAAACACGCGCGGAGTAAGTGTTTCTGCCTTCAACTGCGTAACTTCCTAATAAATTAAAATTGACTCCGAATCTCGTTTGTCCTGAAATTCTCGCGAAATGTAGCCGTAAAAGACTTGTAAAATCGAGATACGACGAAAGCGATAAAGCTCAAACCCGCAGCGCCGATGATAATATAAACGATTTCCGTCTCTGTCATTGAAAAAAATTCGGAAAGAGTTTATCAATAGCTTTGTTGGTTTTTGCAACAAACTTTGAATTTTACAAAATCGGACTTCTACCGGCTAAATTTTTCTTGTCAATGAAAAAAATTTATTTACACAAAGCAAAAAACCAAATTGCTCGTCCTAATACGATTCGCGATATAAATAAACAGATTGTTTTGAATTACGTCCGCGACCGCGCGCCTATTTCACGCGCCGAGATTGCGCGTGAAACGGCGCTGCAAAGATCGACTGTTTCGGCAATCGTCGATAATTTGCAGTTCGACGGCTTGATTGAAGAAACCGGAACGGGCGACTCGACGGGCGGCAGAAAGCCGACTTTGCTTAAACTAAAAACCGGAGTGCCGGTCGCGGTCGGAGTCGATGTTACGCCGCGTCAAACCACCGTCGCGCTGGCTGATTTAGCCGGGCGAATTCTAAGTAAAGAAACGTTTCCCACATCGCCCGACATTAATTTTATGTCCGCGCAAATTATTGAAAAAGTCAAAAAATACGCCCTCGAAAATAAAAATTATAATTTGGAGGTCGGTATCAGCGTTCCCGGCATTGCCGACCAATCGACCGGAAAAGTTTTGTATATTCCATATTTTCAGTGGAGCGATTGGGATATTTGCAAACAAATCACCGAGCAGACAAATCTCCGGGCGACCGTTGACAACGATGCCAACGCGATGGCTCTCGCCGAATTGTGGTTCGGCGAGGAGCGGAACAGAAAAGACCGAAACTTTATTACGGTTCTCGTCGCCGAGGGAATCGGGACGGGCATAATTTTTGACGGGCAGGTTTATCGCGGCGACCGCGGCGCAGCCGGAGAGTTCGGGCATATGATTGTCGGCGAGAACGCTCCCGTCGAATGCTCGTGCGGCGGGCGCGCCTGCTGGGAAGCGCACGCTTCGGAAAAAGCCATTCGCTTTCGATACCGAAATCAGCTTAAAAAACGCTCGTCGAAAAACGGCGATTACGGCATTGAGCAGTTGATTAAACTAGCCAATAACGGCGACGATGAAGCGATTCAAGTTTTTAAAGAGGCGGCGCGATTTCTCGGCATCGGCATCTCGAATTTGATTGTCGGATTCAGCCCGCAGGCGATTATCGTCAGCGGGAAAATCGTCAAGGTGTGGAATATTATCAAAGACGACATTATAAGTTTATCCGAAAGAAGCGTTCGCCAGGAACTGCCGAAAACCATTATCAGAGCTTCTTCATTAGGCGATTCGCCGACTTTGATGGGTTCTTTAAGTCTGGTTTTGGCGCGTAAGTTCGCTTCGGCAAATTAAAAACATTTCTAAACTTTAAATTTACGTAAATAAATCTTGACAACGATATTACAAATGTATTAAAACTTTGTTTAGTTTCACAACAAACAAAGTTTGCACAAGAAATTTACATAAATCGACAATTTGAAATTTTATTCGGTTAAACCGTTTATTTGCTTGGATGTATAAAGTTACAAACAGGGCTTGGGTAGTTTTATACAAATCTGCACAACACTGCGCGCCGGGAAATTTCGAGTTTCAACAAAATATCGGGAAAAATACATTTTATTTTTAGAGGAGTTTGATATGACTATTGTCAAAGCAGGAAAAAGTTTGGCGCGCAGTTTGTCGCACGGCGGCACGGTGTTTTTAATTTTAGCTCTGTCGG
>JALZOE010000390.1 GCA_030857325.1 Acidobacteriota bacterium | reverse complement strand
GATTGGCATACACTATTAAACAAATGGCGGAATTTGACCACATCGCCGACGGCTGCGCCAAAGCCGTAAATCGTCAGCAATTGGATAAACCGGCAAAAGAATTCGGCGCATTTTTAGGCTCACTTTTCAAGGACGGTGTTTTAGCTTTGGTTGGAACGGCAGGCGGCGCGATTGCTCCGCGCGTGATGCCGCGAGTCGAAGAAGCCTTAACGAACAAAGTCGGCAACGTCAAGCAGATTCTCAAAGACGGAGTTCCGAAACTCGATGAACCCAGATTAGCAATACCAAACGGTGCGCCTGTTGAACCGGCAAACATTAAAATACAAATAGGCAAAACGGCGATTGAGAAGATGCAAAAGCCGCTGGAAATTTCAATCTCGTCAGAGAAAGCGAACGCGCCACATCTGCAAAAGGGAAACAAGCCGCCTTATGGCGGAACGCGAGCGCAAGTAATTACTTTGCGAGAAGAAACTGTTTTTGTTCGCGTTCACGGTGCTGATAACCAAGGCGGTAGATGGCTAATGCGTCAAAAAGACATTGAAGGTTTAACCGCGCAACAGATAAAGGACAAGTTCGCGTTGCCGGAACTTCCGACTTACATTTCAGATGTTTATGTTTCCGCAGGCACAAAACTCACTATCGGCAAAGTTGCACAAGTAAAAAGTTGGGGTAATGGTGGTGATATTCAGTATGAAATAATGACGAAGAATAAATTACCTGAAGAAGCCTTTAGAAATATGAGAAAGTTACAATGAATCAAACTTCAAATACATACGATGTTCTAGATAACAAAATCATCTTTCAAAATGGTGAAGAGGTCACTTTTGATTACCCAATTGGGGAGACTTTAGACTTTAAAGATGCAATTGTCTTACGTCTTAAATTGCCGTCCGGCGTTATCTTTAACGAAAATGTGTTTGGTTTAAGCCATAATGGAAAAATCTTATGGCAGATTTCTAAGCAAAAACATATTGACGATGATAGCCCTTATACACAATTAAGTTATCAGAACAATAAAGCAGGATTATATAACTGGGATGCTTCTCTTTATATTATTGAACCCACCACTGGTAAAGTTATAGAAGAGCGTTTTTTGAAGTAAATTATCAAGTAACATTGCAAATAGTGCTTAGAAAAGGTCGGCGGCGCGATTCTATTAAAACTTCTAGCCGAACGGACGCAGGAGACCGCGAAAAATACCTAACACGGAGATTTTATCGGCGGGCAGCATAATTGAAACGAAACTGGAATTAGCCGGGCGAAGCTCGATTTGCGCGCCCGAACGGAAAAAATGTTTCAGCACGGCGCGTTTGTTTTCGGTTAGAGCGACGACAATATCGCCGTCGCGGGCGAAGGCGCGTTTTTCGACCAGCGCAATGTCGCCTTCGCAGATGTTTTCTTCAATCATCGCGTCGTTCTGCACGCGAAAGGCGCGCACTTGCTCCGCCGTGTAGAAACCGAGCAGGCATTTGGGCAGAAAAAGCGTTTCGCACTCCCATTCTTCGATTATCTGGTGCGATTTCGGCACTTCGAGCCATTCGATGCCGCAAACGGCTTCGCCGATTGAACTGAAAGAACGAAGTTCGAGATTAAAAACTCCGTGTTCGCGGCGGCGCGTCAGAAAGCCCTGGTTTTCGAGCGATTCGATATGACGGGCGATTCCAGCTTTTGAAGAAACACCGAGATGCCGCGCAATCTGCTGATACGACGGCTCGTAACCGTGTTTTTCGATATAGCGCGTGATAAAATCGAGAACTTCCTTTTGACGACGTGTTCGCGGCTGCATTTTTCGATTGTATTCGAGGCGGTTCAAAGTTCAAAGTTTAAAGTTTTAAGGTTTCAGGTTTCTGGTTTCTGGTTTAGATTTCAGGCTTGAGTTGAGTTGAGTTTATATGTCAGCTTAGAACCAGAAACCATAAACCTGAAACTTCTTTTAAGAATCTGTTATAATTGAGTTAAAAAAATTCGGAGGAAATAGAACTTATCAGTAACGTTCACGGATTTACACAGGGTTTGAAACACAATCAGCTGCGGCGCATTGAAAAACTTTCAGACCGCCGCGTCGCGCCCGAACAAATAGTTTCGCCGGAGCTGGCGCGCCAGATGACGGAGCTTTCTCACGAAACGGGCAGGCAGGTCGGCGTTCTCATTAACCGCAAAGGACAAGTCGAATATGTGATGGTCGGAACGGCAAAACGCATCGAGATGCCGGATTTCGGGCGCGCCCGCGTTTCCGAAGAACGTTTTCGCGGGTTAAGATGCGTTCACACGCAGCTTTCGGGCGAGAAACTGACGCAGGACGATTTGACGGATTTGGCGCTTCTGCGCCTCGATTTGATGGCGTCGATTCAGGTCGATAAGGAAACGGGTTTGCCGAACAACGTTTATTCGGCGCATCTTCTGCCGACGACCGCCGAAAAACTCGAAACCGAAGCTCAATCGCTGCCTTACGAATTTTTAAAGCCGAGTATTCCGGCGCATCTCGACACGAATTTTCTTTCCCTGATTAACTCGCTCGAAAACGAGATGGCGCGCAACCGCAATACGGCGCGCAGCCGCCAGACGAACCGCGACCGCGTTATTTTAGTTTCGGTTACGACCGGACATTTATCGGAATCCGAAGAATCGCTTGCCGAACTCGAAGAACTCGCCATTTCCGCCGATGTCGTCGTTCTGGATAAAATTATTCAGCGGCGTGGGAAAATCGACACGAAAACCGTTTTGGGACAAGGCAAACTCGAAGAACTTCTCGTTCGGGCAATGCGTCTCGGCGCTGATTTAATCGTTTTCGACCGCGAGCTTTCACCGGCGCAGGTGCGTTCATTATCTGAAGCGACTGATTTAAAAGTTATCGACCGCCCGCAGTTGATTCTCGATATTTTCGCGCAGCGCGCTCAATCGAGTGAAGGGAAATTGCAGGTCGAGCTGGCGCAGTTAAAATATCTGCTGCCGCGTCTTATTCAAGGTCAAAATTCCGCGTTTTCGCGGCTCGCCGGCGGCATCGGCGGGCGCGGTCCCGGCGAAACGAAACTCGAAACCGACCGCCGTCGCGTGCGCGATAAAATTTCGTATCTTGAAAAACAGGTCGAAAATCTTCGCACGCAGCGCTCTCAGCGGCGCAAGGAGAGAATGCGCCGCGACGTGCCGATTATTTCCTTGGTCGGTTACACGAACGCCGGAAAATCGACTCTGCTCAACACTTTAACCGACAGCCGCGTTTACGCCGAAAAGAAAATGTTCGCGACTTTAGACCCGACTTCGCGGCGGTTAAGGCTTCCCGTCGAGAAGGAAATTATTATCAACGACACCGTCGGATTTATCCGCGATTTGCCGGAAACGCTGGTCGCCGCTTTTCGCGCCACGCTCGAAGAAATCACCGACAGCGATTTGCTCGTTCACGTCGTCGACGCGTCGAACGCGCAGGCTTTGGCGCATATCGAATCGGTCGATAAAATTTTGAGCAGTCTCGAATTAAATAAAATTCCGCGTCTCGTCGTCTTGAATAAAGCGGATTTACCCGACGAAATTTCTTTACAGGCTTTGCAGAGAACCATTTTGTTTGACAAGGGAAGCGAAAGTG
>JALZOE010000389.1 GCA_030857325.1 Acidobacteriota bacterium | reverse complement strand
GTAAATGACAATGCGGTTGATTTGAGTATTAGACCGGGTTCGGTTAATTCGCCGTGCGCCGTTCAAATTCTTCCGGCAAATGCGGTTGTGAAAATCGTCAATCGCTGCACGACATCCGCGTCGGGCGCGAAACGCGATGTTCAAGTCTTAAAAAAACTCGACCAAAACATTGTCGAGATTTCAGGCGCGATGCCTCTGGGCGATAAAGGTTTTCAAGGCTTTATTGCCGTTTCGCGTCCGGCGCAGCTTTTTGTCGAACTGCTGCGCGGGCGTTTAATTCAAAAAGGTGTGGTTATTACCGGGCAAAATAAGTTATTGAACGACAAGGACAAAACAATTTTTGCCTCCGTTTCTTCAGTTGCGCCGGTTGAAATTACCAAACTCGAATCGCCGCCGCTTAGTTTTATTGCAGCAAAAACAATGAAGCTGAGTCAAAATACTTATACCGAAACAATTTTGCGTGCGCTTGGCGAGCAAGCCGGCGATAAAACCGATACGAAAAAATCAAGCGAGGAACGCGGGTTGGAAGTCATCCAAAAATTTTTGCTGCAAGCGGGAATTTCCGCCGATAGCGTCATTCAATCGGACGGTTCGGGGCTTTCGCGGCACGATTTGATTACGCCGAGTTCCGCTGTTCAGCTTTATACTTATATGTCGAAAAGCCGTTTTGCAAATGTCTGGCTCGATGCTTTAACCATCGGCGGAATTGACGGGACTTTGCAAAATCGTTTTAAGGGAACGCCCGCCGCCGGAAACGTGCGCGGAAAAACCGGAACGATTGACCAGGTTTCCAGCCTTTCGGGTTATATAAATTCCGCATCGGGCGAAAAGCTCGTTTTCTCTATTATTGTTAATGGCGTAAATAACGGAAGATTGCGCCAAGCCGCGATTGATGAAGTTGTCTTATCTCTGGCGAGCTTTAACGGAAGAACGAATTAAGGCAAAAGTAAAAAGTAAAAAGGCAAAAGTAGAAAACTAATTCTACAATTTTGCCTTTTTACTTAATTGAAATTCTACCAGCGCGAATAGTTTCCGCCGCCACCGCCACTGCCGCCGCGATTTCCACCGCCGCCACCGCTGCCGCCGCGACCGCCTCCGCCGCCATAACCGCCGCTTCCGCCACGACCACCACCTCCGCCTTCTTCACGCGGGCGGGCTTCGTTGACGACTAAGTTGCGTCCGTCAAAGTCCTGATTGTTAAATTGTTCGATTGCCGCCTGCGCTTCTTCGGCAGATGCCATTTCGACAAAGGCGAAGCCGCGTGAGCGTCCCGTATCACGGTCTTCGACGACTTTTGCCGATTCGACCGTTCCAGCCTGAGCAAAATGCTCCTGCAAATCCTCGCTTGTTACGCCAAACGACAAGTTTCCGACATATAGTTTTGTACTCATTTTTTTCCTGTTTTTATTTTGAATGAAGCAAAGGCGAGCTAAAAAATTTGCAGGAAGGAAAAATCTTTGAGTGTTTTCTCTGTCCAGATGCGACGCGCCCGCGCTTTTTGCGATACCTTAAAACGAACCTGCTTCTTAACCGTAACCAAACTCTCCAACCGAACCGAATCGTCGCTTATCTTATCTTGAACGGACGCATCTACCGAGATAGCTTGAGAGCAAAAATGCAAATAAGTATGCCTTTTTTTTATTTCTTAGGCAAGGGAGTTTCCCGAAAACCGACTTCTGATTGAAAGAAATTTTTCAACCCTTCCAAGCGTTTGCGCGTTTCCCAGACGAAAATGGCGCGCATCATCGGATGAAGAATCGGGCGCAGCCAGCGCGGTTTGGCAGTAAAATTAACTTTATAAATTACTTCCGAATGATTTTCGTCAATCGCAAAATGCCGGATGCTTGCCGCGAATGTGTCGAAAAAGGGCGGCTGGTTAAGCATTTTAATTGCCGCGACTTTGCCTTTTTCAAACGAGACATATTGCGTTCGCAAAGCAAATCTGCCTAAAATCGACTTGCCCCGGCAAACGGAAATCGCGCCGCGACCGGCAGCGGCAAATTCGGGTTCGAGACGGGCTTCTTGCAAAAGCGTATCCCATTCGAGCCGCCGCCGGTAATCATGAATCAACTCGAAAACCGCCGCCGCCGGAGCGGGAATAATCTCTTTAATTTCAGCCGTCGGCACAAATTTAACCTTTTAATATATTTAAAATCTTATCGTGAATGCCGCCGAAACCGCCGTTCGACATAATCGCGACGACATCGCCAGCTTTCAATTCGGGCGCGAGATGTTCGACGATTGAATCCGCATCGGGAAAACTTAACGCGGGTTTGCCTTGCAGTTCGATGTCGTGGACGAGTTCGCCGACATCTAAAACTTTGCCGAGTTCGCTTGCCTTTGAGGTGTTATAAACTCCGGCGATGATGACATAATCGGCATAAACAAAGGCTTTCGTGTAAGGTTCCTGGAAAACGGCGAGACGCGACGACCAGCTTCTCGGCTCAAAGACGGCAATAAGGCGCTTGCCTTCGTATTTCATCTTTAAGGCTTTTAAAGTTTCCTCGACGGCGGTCGGATGATGCGCAAAGTCGTCAATGACGGTTACGCCTTTTTCGACTCCGAGAACTTCGACGCGCCGCTTAACACTTTTAAAGCTCAAAAACGCTTTCTGCATTTTTTTTCTCGAAATTCCCCACGCATCAGCCGCAATTATTACAGCTAAACAATTTCGCACGTTGAATTCACCGATGAGATGCGTTTCAAATTCGCCCCAACTGTTACCGTCTTTGAAAATTGTAAAGCGCGTAACGTCGGTTGAAAAATCAATGTAACGCGCTTGCCACTTCGCATCGTCGCTTGTGCCGAAAGTTTCGACGGTCGTGTTCAGTTTGCCGTCCATTTCACTCAAAACTTCGCGCACAATCGGCGAATCGACTCCGACAATAAGTCGTCCGTTTGAGGGAACTAAATTCATCAGGCGCGAAAATTCAAATTTGATGTCTTCGAGATTGTCGTAAATATCCGCGTGGTCGAATTCGATGTTGCCGATAATCGCCGTTTCGGGCAGATAGTGCATAAATTTCGGCTTTTTATCGAAGTAAGCCGTGTCGTATTCGTCACCTTCGATGACAAAATAATCGCTGTCAGCAACACGAAAGCTCGCGCCAAAATTCTGCACGACACCGCCGACGAGAAAGCCCGGATTTAGTCCGCCGACTTCCGTAAGCCAAGTCGCAATACTCGTCGTCGTCGTTTTTCCGTGTGTCCCCGCGACGACTAACGAACGCTTCCCGCGAATAAATTCCTCTTTAACAATTTCTGCCTGCGAATGATAGACGAGCTTGCGATTTAAAACTTCTTCGAGTTCCACGTTACCGCGACTGATTGCATTTCCGACAATGATACAATCCGCGCCGATATTGGCGTTTTCCGCTTTGTAGCCGTTTAAAATTTCGATTCCGAGCGATTCAAGCTGCGTTGACATCGGCGGATAAACATTTTGGTCTGAACCTGTAACTTTGTGTCCGCGAGATTGTAGCATTCCGGCGAGCGATGCCATCGCCGTTCCGCAAATTCCAATTAAATGATAGTGCATAAATGCTTTATTTTACTTATATTTATCTAGCGTTATGGAGTGTTATTGATTGAACTTCTCAAAGTA
>JALZOE010000388.1 GCA_030857325.1 Acidobacteriota bacterium | reverse complement strand
GTCGTATATCGAAGACGAGCAGCAGGAAAAGGCAATCGCCGATTTCAAACGCGAATCCGTTCTTTTAACGTCGCTCGAACATCATTCGATTCCGACGATTTACGATTATTTTTTCGACGAGGACGAAGGTCGTTTTTATTTGGTGATGAAGTATATTTCGGGCGGCGATTTATCCCTGCGCCTGCGCGCCGCGCCCGAAGGTCGGATTGATGAAAAAAGCGTTACCGAATGGGCGCTGCAAATCGCCGACGTTCTCGATTACCTGCACAATCGCCAGCCGCCGATTGTCTATCGCGATTTGAAGCCCGCCAATATTATGGTTGACGGCAATTCGGGACGCGCTATGCTGATTGATTTCGGCATCGCCCGCTGGGTCAACAAGGAAGAAAAAGGCGTTACGGCGGTCGGGACGATGGGCTACGCGCCGCCCGAACTTTTCAGCGGAAACGTCGAGCCGCGCTCCGATATTTACAGCTTGGGTTCGACGATGTTTCATCTTTTGACCGGGGCAGACCCGCAGAGCAATCCGCTGCTGATTTTCGATTTTCAGAAACATCCGCGCCCGCGCCAGATAAATCCGCAGCTTTCAGACCAGATTGAAAAAATTCTGATGCGCGCGGTCGAATACAGCGCCGATAAACGTTTCGAGTCGGCGGCGGAATTGCGCGGCGAGCTTGAAAAACATCTGGAAAACCTGAAAACCGGAAAAGTTACGTTCGGCGTCAAGGCGATTCCGCATTCAATCGCTCTGTCGGAACAGCCGGTTTTCTGCGGCTTCTGCGGGCAGAAAATCGTCGCCACCGATATGTTCTGCGCCTTTTGCGGAGCTAAACAGCCGCTCGCCCAAAAAGGCGTTCACCGGGAAGACTACGCGTCCGGCAGGCAGACGACCGCGCAGCTTTTGGTAATCGGCACGAGCGAGCTTGAAACTCCGGCGTTTTTTATTGAAAAGGACGACAATCTGCTTGGCAGGCGAGACCCGATGTCGAATATATTCCCGGAAGTCGATTTGTCGAAATACGACCCGCAAACGAAAATCTCGCGCCGTCACGCGCGCATCCGGCGCGAAGGCGATAATTTTCTGGTCGAAGATTTAGGTTCTTCAAACGGCACAACCGTTTTGCCCGTCGTCAAACAAGCCGTTCGCCTCGCGCCGCACAAACCTTACGCTTTGACCAACGGCGATAAATTAAAATTAGGCGATACGACGCTGCATTTTATCAGCGGTTAAACGCTCCGTTTGAGAAAAAAAGTTTTTTTAACGTCTATGAGTTCAAAAGCAGAAAGAACCGTTTTACCGAAAAACTTCAGCCCGAAACGCGTCGTCGTCGATTTCGACGCCGAACGCCTGAAAGCTCCTTTCGCGCTGCGCTGCGGGGCGATTTTGATTGATTATATTTTGCTTATAGTCATTCCGGTTGCCGCTCTTTTAATCGGCAGGTCTTTCGATTACGACGGCACGAATCTTCTCAACAGCAGATTCAGCAACGCCGGCTGGCTGATTATGATTCTGCTGGCTGTAACGAATTTCGTTTTGCTTCCGCTTTTCAGCGGGCAGAGCATCGGCAAAATTCTGACCGGCTTAAGGGTCGTCAAAACGGACGGAAGCGAGCCGGAATTGAAAAATTTGCTCGTCCGCCATTTAATCGGCTATCCGTTGATGTTTTTAACTTTCGGCGTGGGCTTTTTGATTTCTATGTTCAATGAAAAAGGTCGCGCCCTGCACGATTTTCTCGCTGGAACGGTCGTCGTTTACGGACAAAGACGACAGAAATAATTATGAATAACGGAAAAAACAAATTCATAATTCGTAATTCGTAGTTAAACTTTATGCCGCAGTTAATCATAAAAACGCCGGACAAAAAAACCGACACTTTTAATCTCGCGCGTCTGCGAACGACAATCGGGCGTTCGTCGCGCAGCGATATTTGTATTGCCGATGCTTTTGCGTCTCGTCTGCACGCCGAAGTCAGGGAAGAAGGCGACAGCTTTTGGCTTCAGGATTTAGGTTCGGCAAACGGCACGCGCTATAACGGCGCGCTCGTATCCTTGCCGATTCCGTTGATTACGGGCGGAGCGATTCAAATCGGCGAAACGGTGATTATTTTTGAAGACGAGCGGCTGAGCGAGCAGAAAAACGCCACTTTGATTGCCGATAATACGCAGGCGCTCAATCCGGCGATGACGATTTCGCTCGCGCATCGAAAAAACTCGACGGCGGAGTTGCTCGAATCGCCGTATTCGAGCCGCACCGATTTGCTCGGTTTAATCAGCAAAGTCGGCGTCGCGCTGCTTTCGTCGAGCGGTTTGGACGAAACCTTGAATCAAGTGGCGTCGCTGGTTTTTGAAGCCGTTCCCGCCGAACGCTGCGTGATAATGCTGCGCGACGAAACAGCCGAAGGCGGAATGAAAATTACCGTCGCTCGTCTGCGCGGCAAAGACGAGAAAATCGAGGAAGTCCGCATTAGCCGCACGGTGATGGACGAAGTTATGAAAAAGGGCAAATCGGTTTTAACGTCGGACGCCCAGCACGACCCGAAATTCGCCAGCCAAACGATGGCTTTATTCGGCATCCGTTCGGTTCTCGCCGTTCCCCTGAGTATTGACGAGCGAAACGTGTTCGGCATCATCTACGCCGATTCGCCGACGACCGACGCGACTTTTACCGAAGAACATCTCAATATTTTAACCACGCTCGCGTCCGTCGCTTCAATTCGCGTCGAAAACGCCGCGCTTCTCGAAGAGCGCATCGAGCGCGAGCGAATGGAACACGAATTGGAACTGGCAATCGAAATCCAGCAGCAGTTTCAGCCGTCCGCGCCGCCAATTACGGACGATTACGAGTTTCAGGGAATTTCCTTTTCCTGTTACGAAATCGGCGGCGATTATTACGATTTTATCGAACAGGCGGACGGCAAGATGCTGATTGCGCTCGGCGATGTTTCTGGCAAGGGAACTGCCGCCGCGCTTCTGATGTCGTGCGTTCACGCCTCGATTCACGCGCAGGTTTCGGCGAAAACGCCCTTGCAGGAAACCATCACCGCCGTCAATCAATACCTGGCGGAAAACACGCCCGCCAACCGTTTCGTTACAATGTTCGTCGCCGAACTCGACCAGACGACCGGAATTATCAAATACATCAACGCCGGACACAATCCGCCGCTCGTCGGGCGCGCCGACGGCACGGTCGAGCAATTGGAATCAGGCGGTTTTCCGCTTGGAATTATGCCGTCGGCGCAATATGATGTCGGCGAAACGCATCTCCAGCCGGGCGAAACTCTGGTTATTTACTCGGACGGCGTGTCCGAAGCCAACAACACGGCGGGCGACGAATTTGGAATGGATCGTTTAACCGAAGTCGTCAGACGAAACGTCAGCGCGTCTGCCGCCGGTATGCGCGATAAAGTCGAATCGGCGCTCTCGGCTTTCACAAAAACCGCTCCGGCAAACGACGACATTACTTTGGTTATCGTTAAAAGAAAACTTTATTAAATTAAACGCAAGTTAAATTCGTTACTTTTATGGAAATTAAGTTATATGTCTACAAGTCTAATAATCTTTGAGTTAGTTTTAGAAGCTGTTTGGAAACTCCTAAAATCAGATGT
>JALZOE010000387.1 GCA_030857325.1 Acidobacteriota bacterium | reverse complement strand
TGTTTCGATTTGTGTTTTATACGTTTTGCTTCGACTCTGGAATCAGACCGAAATGTGTCTCTGGTTTGACGAAATCTTCAGCATTCACGCCGCCGAACACGATTGGCAAAATCTTTTCAGCTTTGTCGCTCAGGATTTAATTCACCCGCCGCTTTTTTACGTTTTATTAAAAATCTGGATTGCAATCGGCGGCGAAAATCTTTTCTGGCTTCGTCTGTTTTCCGTTTTTTTTTCGACCGTCGCGCTCGTTCCTTTTTATCTGCTTTGCCGCCAGCTTAAATTAAATTTTTCGACAATCGCGCTTGCTCTTTCGTTGTTTGCGGTAAACGGCGCGCTCATCAAATACGCTCAGGAAATCAGAATGTATGCGGTTTTGCTGTGTTTTTCGCTTTTTTCGCTCTGGCTGTTTTTGCGTTTTTTCAATCTCGGCAAAAGTTTTTTAATTCTGACAATCGTTAATGTTTTACTCGTTTATACCCATTATTTCGGATGGTTCGTCGTTTTGTCCGAAGTTGCCGCGATTTTGATTTTCCAGCGCATAAAAATCAGACAGATTTTGATAATGTTTGCGATTACAGTGGCGAGCTTTGCGCCGTGGGTTTTCGCGGTCTGGCAGGCGTCGAAGATAAACGCGGATTTTTCGCAGAATCTCGGCTGGGCGAACAGACCGAATTTGCCGGTTGTCTCTCAGTTTGTCTTCGATTTAATCGAACCGTTTTATTACCAGCAGACAAACGTCGATAAAGCCTCGAACTTTTTTATAACCGTTCCGCTTTTGTTGATTTTAATCGCGGCTTTGAGTTTTTATTTACGAAATCGAAAAAATGAAAGCGAGATTGATAAACGTAATTTCAATTTGCTTTTAACGTTCGTTTTTGTGCCTGTAATCGCTGCTTTTGCGGCAAGCTGGACGCTTCCGGTTTCCGTCTGGGGAACACGTCATTTGATAATCGTGTTCGCGCCTTTTTTAATTTTGACGGCAATCGTTATCGGCAAAATCGAGATTTTAGGTTTGAAATTAGCGGTTCTCGCACTCGTTTTCTGGCTGGCGGGAATCGCTTTTTTAATCGAATTGCAGCGCGGAACGCCCGATTTGATAAATTGCGCGTGGGGAAATATGGCTAAAGATTTGGAGCAAATCGAACAAAATTCCGGCAGGGAAACGAAAATTTTTGTCTTTGAAGACCTTGTGGCTTACGATTTCTGGTTTGCTTTGCGGAAAAGCGAAAATAAATTTCAAATCGTAAAAGTAAATAATGTTTCCGAACTTGCGGAAGACGCGGCGTATTTTCTGCCGCGCGGGTTTAATACAATCGAAAAAACCGACGAAAACGGTTTGCGCGGCGAGAGATTTTTTATAGCGTTTCGAGATATGGAATGGAACGAAACAAAACCGCCTTTGCGGAATTTAACGTCGAAAGGTTATAAACTCGATTTGCGGAAAACCTTTGAAGCGCAAGGATTAAAAGCATTTCTGGTCGAAGTCGAGAAGTAGGTGAAAGATGATAACTGGCAAGTAGAAAAAAATTCTTTACCTATCAGTTATCAGTTATTTCCGTTTCCATCTCACACCGTCTTTCATATCTTCGAGAACGATTCCTTTTTCGACCAGTAAATCGCGGATTTCGTCGGAGCGCGAAAAGTCTCGGCGGCGGCGTGCTTCCTGTCGTTCTTCGATGAGATTTTCAATTTCCGCGTCGAGAAAATCTTCTTTTTCCTCGCCGAAAATGCCGAAGACGGAATCGAATTTTTCAATCGCCCGTAAAATCAAATCGCGGTCTTCGGTTAAAACCGTTTCATTCGCCAGAGCCGTGTTGACTTCGCGGACGAGATTATGCAGGGAAGCGAGCGCCGCCGAAGAATTTAGATTGTCATCCATTGCCGCTTCAAAATCTTCCAGAGATTTTCGGACGACTTCCCGCAAATCGGAATTGTCGCCGTCGGAAAGATTTGCTTCCGTCAGACGTTTGCGAAAATCGCGCAGGCGTTCGAGCGTGTGTTCCGCGCCGTCAAGAGTTTCAAACGTAAAATTTAACTGTTTATGATAAGGAACGGATAACAAAAGATAACGAATCGCCGACGCCGAATAGCCTTTTTCGATTAAATCCCGAAAAGTGAAATAATTTCCGAGAGATTTCGACATCGTTTCGCCTTCGACCTTTAAATGTTCGGAATGAAGCCAGTAACGGGCGAAAAGTTTAGCGGTCGCGCCTTCAGATTGGGCGATTTCATTTTCGTGATGCGGAAATTTCAAATCGATTCCGCCCGCGTGAATGTCGAAAGTTTCGCCTAAGTATTTCATTGCCATCGCCGAACATTCGATATGCCAGCCGGGACGACCACGCCCGAAACTCGCATCCCAGCCGGTCGCTTCCTGAGCATCGACAAATTTCCAGAGTGCGAAATCGTTCGCGCTTTCCTTGTCGTATTTGTCGGTATCGACACGACCGGAAGCGCCGGAAACATTGCCTTTAAAATTTATTTTCGATAGTTTTCCGTAATCGGGAAAAGCGGAAATCCGGTAATAAATCGAGCCTTCGGATTCGTAAGCGTGTTTGTTTTCCAATAATTTTTCAATTATTTCAATCATTTCGGCGACGTGATGCGTGGCGCGCGGCGCGATTTCCGGTCGTTCAAGCCCAAGCGCGTCGGCGTCTTCCCAAAACGCTTCGATAAACGGCGCGGTAAACTCGTCAATCGTCTTTCCCGCCTTGCGCGCTTCGTTGATAATGCGGTCGTCAACGTCGGTTAAATTAAAAACGTGCGTCAATTTGTAACCTTTGAACTTCAGGTAACGCCGCAGAACGTCGCCGAAAACAAAGGTGCGAAAGTTGCCGATGTGCGCGAAAGACCAAACCGTCGGACCGCAGATATAAAGTTTTACCTCGCCTACATTTAGCGGTTTAAATTCTTCGAGTTGACCCGATAAAGTGTTTTGAAATTTAAGCATAAATTCTAAAAGGTTCAATTTTGATGCGTAACCGATTTGTAGTCAACCGCGAGTTTTTCAATACAGTTTTTCAAATCGGGCTTGACAAAACTTTTCCGTGCCTTCTCGGAAAATAAAAGCTCGCGGCTGTAAAATTTCAAAGGATAATCTTTGTCGAGTTTTTCGATTAGTTCATTACAAATCTCGACAATTGAAAAATCATTTTTTGATTCCACAAAATCGGCAATCGTTCGCATCCAGAAAACGGTTAAAGTTTCGTGATATGGCATTTCGGCGGACAAATTGATTTCAAAGGATTTCAGCAAATTGAAAATTCCAAAACGCATTTTGTTTAATGCGTCCGGTAACGTCGGCGAGTTTAAGACGTAATGACGTAATAAAGCGCGACTGTCAAATGTTCGGCGTGTCGCCAACCAGAACGCGAAATCGTGCCGTTCTCAAAGGCGCGTACAAATTCGAGAATTTCACTTTCGTTTTGAAATTTCATTTTTTTTGTATTTTCGATTGAAAAACAATACACAGTCGGAGCGCAGGCATCTTGCCCGCAATGAGCGCAAAAGGCGCGAAAATTCCACTTTAATGAAACGTCGAATTTAGATAAACTTTTCTACGCCGCTCGCACGGAGTTTGCGGGCAGGATGCCCGCGCTCCCGGTGCG